>PALW01000023.1 GCA_002710745.1 Porticoccaceae bacterium | reverse complement strand
GAGACCTGATTATTCGAAAACTCAAATGCGAGCTGCCCTTGATTACGGACAAAAATACTTGAATCAGTTCGGAGTAACATCTGTTCAAGATGCACTTTTAAAATTAGATGGGAAAGAGGCATATGTTGGAGGACCGACATATTTAGAAGCGGATCAGTCTGGATTACTGACACTTAGAGTCATTGGTGCTTTAGTATGGAACACTGATCTTGGCATGGAGCAGATTGAGCGAATCATCAAATCAAGAGAAAAATTCTCGTCGCCAAGATTTACGGCTACCTCAGTAAAAATATGGCTCGATGGCGTTTTAGAGGTTCATACTGCGGCTCTTTTAGAACCCTATTTGGATAGAGAGGACAAATATAAAGGTGAACTACTAATCACGCCTGAACTCTTAGACGAAATCGTTTTAAAACTCGATTCCATGGGCTTCCAGTTGCACTTTCATGCTATTGGTGATGCAGCTATTCGTCAGTCACTTGACTCACTGGAGAATGCCGCGAAGATAAATGGGGTTAGAGACAGTCGACATCATTTATCGCATATCGAACTTTTTAATCCGGACGATGTTGGGAGATTGAGAGATCTTAATGTGGTAGCAAATTTTCAGCCATATTGGGCTTGGGCTGATCAATTTATTACTGAGCTAACTATGCCAAAACTTGGGCCAGAACGAAGCAAGTGGCTTTATCCGATTGGCAGTATCCTCAAAACTGGAGCAGTCGTTGCATTTGGGAGTGATTGGTTTGTTACCTCGGGAAATCCAATGTTGGGTATCGAAACTGCAATAACTAGGAAGGATCCTCTCACAAATCAAAGTGATGATTTTTTGATGCACGAAAGAATAAATTTAGCGGACGCGATTGCAGCCTATACCATCAATGGAGCTTATGTAAACTTTATGGAAAACGATGCAGGTTCTATTGAGGTTGGTAAGTACGCAGATCTCATCGTTATAGATAGAAACCTCTTTAAGATTCCCGAGACTGAAATTTCTGAGGCAAATGTGGTTTTGACTCTTTTAGATGGAGAGTTAGTGTATGGTGATTGGGATATGAAAGTACTTAAAAAGACGGCACTTTAGGTTTAAAATATCATGTCTGAAACTCTCCCACTGTGGCTGCCCTCTGAGAAGCGTATAAACGAAAGTAATCTCAAAAAGTTTGAAGATTTAATCTACCAAACTGAAGGTTTGCTCTTTGATTCTTATAGCGACATGCATAAATGGTCTGTGGATAAACCAGATCAGTTTTGGAAGTTGATATGGAATTTTGCGGAAGTAAGATACTCAAAATACTTCAACCAAGTTGTTCTAAATCAAAATCAGTTTAGTGGGGCCCGATGGTTTGAGGGATCGAGATTAAATTTTGCAGAAAATTTATTAAGAAATCGAAGCGAGAAAACAGCAATTGTTTCTATTTTAGAAAATGGCGAGCGCGTTGCTGTTTCGTATAAAGACTTGTTTATTAAGGTTGCAAAGTGCGCGCATGGATTGAGAGCTTTGGGATTAAAAAAAGACGATAGGGTAGCTGGATTTGTGACCAATTCGGTTGAAGCTGTCATCGCAATGTTAGCAACAACGTCCATTGGTGCGATTTGGTCATCATGCTCCCCTGATTTTGGCGTAAATGGTGTTTTGGACCGTTTTGGACAAATAAAACCGAAAGTACTCTTTGCCTGTAGGGACTATTTCTATAATGGAAAACATATAGACTGTCTGCAAAGACTTAGAAAAATTCAAAATAATATTAGTTCCTTAGAAAGCACTATTATTTTTTCTCCGCTCAATACTTTAAAAGAAAATAGCTTGAATTTAGAAAAAACTATGACCTTTGAATTACTTTGTGAAAATAGTGAAGTATCTATCGATTTTGAGCAGCTACCATTTAATCATCCTCTTTATATTATGTATTCATCAGGAACCACGGGAGCGCCAAAATGCATTGTGCACTCTGCCGGAGGAGCACTTTTACAGCATCTGAAGGAGCATCGATTGCATACCAATATTAAGTCCGATGATGTTGTATTTTATTTCAGCACTTGTGGATGGATGATGTGGAACTGGTTAGTAAGTGTTTTAGCGAGTGAGGCTACAATATTACTTTATGATGGTTCCCCTTTTCATCCCAAATCCACTGCTCTGTTAGATATTGCAGATCAAGAGAAGGTCAGTATTTTTGGTGTGAGTGCAAAATATATATCTGCTATTGAGAAAAGTGGATTAAAACCAATACATAGTCACAAACTAGATAAAATACATACGATTTTATCGACAGGATCCCCTTTGACGCACGGCGGTTTCGAATACATTTATAAGTCGTTCAGTCCAGATATTCAGCTTTCATCGATCAGTGGAGGTACAGATATTCTTTCTGCTTTTGTTGCAGGGAATCCATACATGCCTGTTTGCTCTGGTGAGATTCAATGCAAGACCTTGGGAATGGATGTGCAGATTTGGAGTGATATGGGTGACTCTATAATAGAAGAAAAGGGAGAGTTAGTGTGTGTTAATCCATTTCCAAGTGCTCCAATTTATTTTTGGAATGATCCTGGAGATAAAAAGTATCACAAGGCTTATTTTGAAAAGTTTGATAATGTTTGGTGTCAGGGAGATTATGGTGAGATAACCTCTAATGGGGGAATAGTAATTTATGGTCGCTCCGATGCCACACTAAATCCTGGTGGGGTTCGAATCGGGACGGCAGAGATTTACCGACAGGTAGAAAAATTTGATCAAATTGTTGACGCTGTCTGTGTTGGGCAACTTTGGGAAGATGATACTAGAGTTATTCTTTTTGTTGTGGTGAGGGCTGGAGAATACTTGGATGATAATTTGATTGCCGAAATAAAAACACTCATTCGCTCGGAGGCGACACCGAGACATGTTCCCGCAAAAATAATTCAAGTGGAAGACATACCAAGAACAATTAGTGGAAAGGTAGTCGAAATAGCTGTCAGAAGTCTAATTCATGGAGAAGATATAAAAAACTCTGATGCACTGGCAAATCCTGAGTCTCTTGAGTATTTTAAAGATCTAGAGCAATTAAAAATTTAGATAATTGAGATTAAATTTCGCCATGCTATTATTTCACTAAAAGAGGAGCGTATTTATGTTGATGGCTACTAATGAGAGAGAACTGAGGGTGCAGCTGGCAGCTTGCTACCGAATTTTTGATTATCTTGGATGGACCGAGCTAATTTATAATCATATTACTGTCAAGTTACCCGGTGATGATGAGCATTTCCTGATCAATCCCTATGGGCTTCATTACAGTGAGATTACTGCCTCTAATCTAGTGAAAATGGATATTGATGGAAATATAGTTGAGGAGTCTGAGTACACCGTTAATCCTGCGGGAATTATTATTCATACTGCAATACACTCAGCGAGACACGATGCCATATGTATTGCTCATACTCACACAAATACAGGTATGGCTGTGGCATGCCGACAAGAGGGGTTAAGGCATGACAATTTTTATTCTGCCTTACAGCAAGGAAGGATTGCCTATCATGATTTTGAAGGTATCACCGTTATGGATGATGAAAAGCCAAGACTTATTAATAACTTAGGTAGCAAGAACTTAATGATCTTACGTAATCACGGACTATTAACAATCGGGCGATCAATACCTGAGGCTTTCTTTAATATGTGGGGTCTTCAGCGGTCATGTGATATTCAAGTGGCTACTGATAGTTGTGGAGGTAAGATAAATCCTGTTGCGGATTCAGTTTTACAAAAAACTGAAAAGCTTTTGCAATTGCAGCATGGAGGAGCGCCATCTGGTCAACTTGAATTTGATGCGATGGTAAGAATGATTGATAAAAAAGATGATAGTTATAAAAATTAGGTAGATTCATATGAAAGAACAAGCAAGCTTTACTGCGATGGAACATGGAACCGCGGAGGATTACTCGATAATTGGTAAACACCACACAGAGTTCTCGTCAAATCTTTATAAAAGGGTTTTAGACCACTTAGAATTGTTAAAAGGAGACACAGGCGGTTTTGCGGTGGATCGTTACACCCATAGCCTGCAATCTGCGACCCGGGCATACCGAGATGGGCGAGACGAAGAATATGTTGTCTGTGCATTGTTACACGATATTGGCGATACAATTGGTTCGGCCAATCATGCCGATGTGGCCGCTTCTGTCTTAGAACCTTTTATATCGGAAGAAAATCACTGGATAATTAAGCATCATGGGATATTTCAAGGATATTATTTTTTTGAACATTTAGGTTTGGATAAGAATCTACGTGATAAGTACAGCGACTGTCCTTATTTCGATGCATGTGCAGAGTTTTGTGCAAAATATGATCAAAACTCCTTCGATCCGGACTATGAGTGCATGGATTTAGAAAGTTTTATTCCGATGGTTAAGCGTTTATTCGCAAGACCAAAAAGGTCTATCTACAATCGAGATTAGCAGACTCTAACAGAGATAAAGCTACCAATTCATGAAAACCATGGATGAACTCCATATTGATTAGCACTTACTTTAGTATCAGTGATCAAAAAATCGTTTAATCCAGTTAGCACATGATCCAAGTAGTTGCGAAGACGATGTTTAATCAGTAAGTTGAAAGCAAACCACTGTGCAATTGGGTTGTTAGGTAAGAAGTTAGGTCTGATAGATATTGTTATTGATGATTTTTTCGTATTCCCAGTAATTGACCAATCTACATCAGCAGAAAATCGGGTGTTGCTTATTGTAAGAGTATAGCCATTGCTTTCTTCCCAAGAGTTCCATTTCCTGATAAACGTTCTATTATTAAGATAAGTCAGTTTGTCCTCAGATGTTTTACCTGACCATGAAATAACTTCATTTTTTTTGCAAAAAGGATGAAACTTTTCAAGGTTACCCTCGCTCGAAATTAGTTGCCAAAGAGCAGATTTTGAGGTGTTTATTTCCCGACTTACTGACACAACTGACATAGAGCATACCATTATTTAAAAATATTGAATCCTACTGTGAGAATAATACTGATTAAAATACAAGTAACAATAGGGAAAAAGAATGACGTATTGCCAGATTGAATAAATATATCGCCTGGTAACCTGCCAAAAGGAAGTTTTTTTATTATAGGAAATAATATCCCCAATAAAAGAATACAAATGCCAAGGATGATTAATACTTTTTGCATTATCTCTAGTTTTCGTTATCGAGCAAAAGTACTGCTGCGAGTATGAAGCATCAAGATTCTTTGCTTTTCAGATTTCACTAACGCATTACTTCGGTGTCCCCACATTTTTTTCCTTGCATTAGCGGCCTGTAATTTGTGATCAATGATGGGATTAATGTACGTTGCCTTATTGGAATTCTCATTGGACATATAATTTGTTGAGTAATAGTTCCAAGGTTCATGTATTGAACTCGTTGGGCATGACGCGAGTTCAGGAATCCATTTCTTTATAAAAACGCCTTCTTTATCATGATCTTCTGATTGTTTTACCGGGTTGTAAATACGAATAGTATTTATCCCAGTTGTACCCGCTTGCATTTGAAATTGAGGAAAATGGATTCCAGGCTCGTAATCTAAGAATTGTCGAGCCAAAAAATTGGCACCGTCTCTCCAATCCTGATCCAAATGATGACAGAAAAATGACACTAACATTGCTCTCATTCTAAAGTTGAGCCACCCTGTTTCTTTAACACTCCTTATGCTTGCATCCACCATTGGGAAACCAGTTTTTCCATCCATCCAGTGCGAAATAAATTGTTTATTTTTGGGTTTCTCTAAAAGCTCGTATCCCTTATTTATGCATCGCATTTCGTATTCGTTTTCAACTTCAAACTTCTGCATAAAATGACAACGCCATTTTAAACGAGTTAAAAAGGCTCTGAAATTTCTTTTGTTTTTGTCAAAGTGAGCATGATTTATAATGAACTGATAACACTGCTTAGATGAAATATTTCCCCAAGCCAAGTGCGCNGACATTCGGCTGCATGAATGCCTACTTTTTGATGGGTTGGATATATTAAACAAGTATTCAGAGCTACGATTGCAAGCAAANGAATTTAATNGTTCCCANGCTTTATTTTCGCCGGGTTCNTGAAATTCACTNGGATAGTTNGATATTTGATATTNTAATTCTNTNGGTANNGGCTTGGGATTCTGNTACNGAATAATNTGNTTATTTGAAAATTTATTTATAATTANAGGCNGNTTNATGTTTTGNTACCAGTTTTTGTCCCATCCNTCTCNTGANTTGATNCCNCTTAATACGCCATTGGTCTGACTTTCTTNCCAGTANATANTTTTAAATTTAAAGAATTTTCTAACANAGTTATCGCGATCCCATGTTTCTTTGACTCCAGTTTCTGCATGACTGAAGACATTTATGATATTAAATTGCCTATCTATTTCTTTAAAAACTTTTAACGCTTCATCATAAAAAATATCAACAGATCTTGAATATTTTTTTAGATGTTTGTTCATGTTTTCGATGGATGAAAAAACGAACTGCGAATGGCGAAGAGACCAATCAGCTCTTTTTATCATCGAGGGNTCTAAAATATAGATGATGATAAAAGGGATATTGGCATCATCTGCAAATTGCAAAGGCTGGTGATCCTGAGTTCTTAGGTCTCTTTTCAACCAAACTATATTTATTTNTTCTTTCATAAAATGCTTTGGGGTTTATAACTAAATTNATTAAGTATTTCGAACNGTGCAAAATGGTTTACGAACTACTTACAGGTGTGGCTCACGAAATCTAATAGAGCTTAATTTGCTTGATTATTTTTTCTGTCTTTNAAATATAAGGGCGCATACGTTAGTAACATAAATGCAAATGCTAAAGGGATCAATGGAATCATGTGATAGGGAGCATCAGGTAAAAGTAGCACTATAATGTTATTGCCGATGGGTTTCTCGAATGTGTACCAATAATTCCCAAGCGGGTGAAGGATATGGTTGACTAGATAAATCGGTATCAATAGTAAAAGCGTGAATCCAAAAATAATCAATATATCCCTGACGTGAGGACGCTCGCCAAACAATGTTAATCCAGTTGATACGCCCAATATAATTAAAGTATGTCCATATTGATTAGCTAAATAGTCTACGGACGGAAACGCATAGACAACATCAGGAGTTATTAACGCCATACCGGCGCCAGCAATACCCCAGAAGTATGCAAAATTGAAGAAAAATCTTTTGCCCGTCAGAAAATATATAACAACGGAAAACGCTGAAAAATCACACATGTGAATGGGAAGTGCATTTTGCCAAGGTTCTTGAAAAAGAACTGTTGTTTTATAGAATTCAAAAATTTGAAAGGTAAAAATTAGAGCAATTATAGTTAACTTGAGTTTGTCAATAACGGAGTTTTTCGCACCCAGGAATATTTGTGGTACGTAAATTATTATGAANAAACATATAAGTAGACACGCAAAATGTATCCAAGAAAGTATTTCAAAAGGCGTGCTCGCAGACAAATTAATATCTCTCCATAAAAGACTTTAAAGCACTTTTTTCCGGCTAATTGAGAATTTGTAATTAATCATTAAATAGGCAGTATTTTTTAAAAACCATTTTCTTGTAGCTCCTNATACAGCGCCTCACGCCTTATTTCAATAAAGTTTCTAATAGAAATATCTCCAGAGTCACAGACAGTCCCATCACCATCAATNGAAGNCTTATTATATATAAATCCGCACCCATCAGGTGANGCGGCATCTGTATTGGNAATAGCATCNTCGATTAATGAATTTCTATACTCGAGGGTATTTCCAATAATGCTCCAGTTAAGGTGACTATCNAGTATGGATTTTATCTCTTGATACAGAAGATCCTTATTATTTTGCTCTGAAAAGACGATGTTCCATAGTATTGGATTTACATTGCCAAGTTCTCTTTGAGCCCAGTTAACTTGGCCAGAGGATGGAAATGCATAAGTATTTGCAATATCTCTGAAGGCTGAAAACCAAGCCGGAGTGCCATTTGACAAGTCATGACTATCTCTAAATACAAAATCAAAATCATTAACCATATAGATCCACTTATTTTTTATTGGATTAAAGTACAAGTAATAATTATTCGCCACTCGAACGTAGTGATCTACAGCGCCCATGCTAATTTCAGCGGCCTGAGCTTTGATAAAACCTGGCACATCAAATTGTTCCTCGAGCATGCCGGCACTAGGTATAGCTTGAAGAAATGTCATGAATTCTTGGAGACTATTTCTCGCCTCAGCGACATTATTCTTTTTCGTTTTNAGATCATAAATTGGTCTATAAGGTCTGAATTGTGACTCTTCACCGCCATCATTAATGTCAGAGTTAACAAAACTAGGATTCATATAGTTTTCGGTACCAAGCCACTCCTCTCGGGAGTCTGGATCAGACTTTTCAACACCCACATGGCAGAAGTTAGGATCGATGAAGTGCGTGGCTGTTTCATAAGGTGTGCATGTTTGATTAGCATCTCTTGAATCGGCAAGATCTGCATTTCCACCGATTTTAAATAGATAGCCATTTCGTCCGAAGAATCTTTCAACAAACGGCTCATCAATTTGCTCCACCATTTGAAATACACCCATATTGAACTCTCTTGGCAACGTTTGACCATAGAAAGTACCATTTCCGGTAATTCGGAGTGTTACATTAGCGTGTGAGACTCTTGAGGCAGGCACACCGATTGAATTGAGTATTTCATGAGCAAGGAGTTCTCTTTGATATGATGGATCATCACGATTAAATCTAAAAAAGACTTTATCAAGTCCCATAAATTCTCTACCATCATTTTCAACTATTTCCTCTAAATTTTTTCCTATTCTTCTGTTGCAAGGATGACCATTTATAGCTGCGGGTTCACCAGATGCATTAATGCATGAGTACACACTNTCATCTTCATCGAACTCTTCATCAAATTTAATACCAAAACTAAATCGTCTTGGTTTGACTGTCCAATCACCATTCTCTTGCTCATACCAGTACTCAGGCCACTGTCGACTTGTATTTCCTCTCATTTTGAATCCAACTTTGCTCAAATGTTCAAGCACATCACCATCTTGATTTAAGTATTCAAAGTCCACTTGTCGATATACTTCACTATGAGTCCAAGAATTCCATTCAGAAACAGAACCGTTTGCATCCCCGTTTGTATATCTTGCTCTCTCGGTATCTAAAACAAATCTTTGCCATTCATCTGTATCAATGGTAAGCCGAATTTTATGTAATTTATTAAGTTTGAAAACTGATGCAGATATATCATCGGCACAATTAATTAGTAGATTTTCATTTGAATTTTGTATCACTCCTGACTCTTGCTCAACCTCACACTGTTGTCTGCCCGGATGTCTCTCGATTTGAATTTGATAAATTGAGCCCGTCTCTATGCCACTCGAAAAAGAGTGCACCATTTCACCATTTGTACTTATGGTTATTATTTCAGTTTTCTCAGAGCAATCGTCTGAGTTCTCAGATACTAGACAACCACTCAAGCTGATATCCATCTCCCTAAAATCATCCATGTTTTCAACAGAGATCATTATATTGAATAGTTGGCTGATTACTGTAAGTGTAAATGAGATCGAGTCTGAAGATTGTCCATCAGAAACTGTAATTGTAATAGAGTATGACGAATCTAAGTCTTCTAATAATGGGGTCCCATATAATCTACCTGACGCTGAATCAAATAATGCCCAATCCGGTTTTCCTTGAATGCTGAATGTCAGAGCATCATTGTCGGCATCGCTATATGATGGATAAAAACTTAATTCATTACCAACTCTTATTTTAGAAACACTACCAGAGATATTAGGCGGAGAGTTCTGATTATTAGCGTTATTACCAGGCGGATCGCTATTACTTCCACCACCACCTCCACATGATGCGAGCNACAAGAAAAGAATGTATATTAAATATTTACGATAGAATCTAAGCATATAGCTGTTACATTATTTTTAATTATTATTAGTTTACCAAAATTGAGAGATAGCATATCACTTTAGTTCTTTTGTCAAAATTTTGTCTATTATTGAGATATAAAGGTCAATCCTCTTCTCAAAACGATTTCTTTGATCACGAGTTAANNTATTAAAGATCTGCTCGATAGTGTTAATTGTCACCTTCTTNTTTTTATCTAATTTATCTCTATAANTATCAGAGCCCATTTGTAATTGTGAGGAAAANTGATTTTTTAGACCTTCATCGAATTTTGGTTGATTTCGCTGTTTTAGNAGTTCGATGAGCTNGTANGTCCAATTTTTCCTATACAGACNCCATTCCTCTAGAACATCGATAGTTCTATTGGCACCAGATCTAATGATCTCTATCTGCTTATTATTGAGTTTTATATTGAGTCTTCCAAAACCTTTTTTATATCGTTCAAGTATCTGACTCTTAAACTCAACCTGTGATCTTTTTTTATTTGATTTTGGTTTGGTGTCGAGCGCGTTAAAATAATTCTCGATTTCGATAACCTGAGCTGAATTTAATGTTTTTGAAAACCCAATGAATGAGGGAATAAAATATTCATTAGTTTCGGACCATAGACTTGTAAATTTAGTATCAATTTCATCCACAAGATTATCATCGTGTTCTGAGTCTAATTCTTTTAATCTAAAGAGTAACTCTTGAATAGAAGATAAGTGATTTGCTACAAGCCAAGTTTGATACTCTTTCGAAAATTTGTCGATCTGAATTTTTTGCTCATCTGAAAACTCAGCAAAATTTTTAAAATAATCTGCTATGTATCTGTCAAATCTTTCAAAAACGTAGGCGCCTGTTAGGGCGCATGAGGATAGGAATAAGGGTAGAAAAATTGCAAATAGAGTGTNACTGCGTTTTTTTTTATTCATTGGTTCTGCGGTTAGAAGACTGAAAATACTTAGTTTGGTTCGATGATACCTAGATTGTCCTCAAATCCAAAGGCACTATTCAAATTTTGTACGGCTTGTGTTGCCGCTCCCTTTAACAAGTTATCGATTGCACAGCAAAATGAGAGCCTGTTTAGTTTAGCATCAAATTCGAANCCTCCAATGATNACCTTCGATGTATCTCTCACTTGTTGNAAATTTGGCGCACTAGTTTGAATTTCTATTAATTTATGGTTAACGTAAAAAGTCTGGAATCGTTGCATGATTTTTTTAATAGATGTTGATTCGGTCAAGAAGAAATTGCCTGTCATTAATATTCCTCTAAAAAATTCTGCGACATGAGGTGTAAATAGAATTTTTTNATAACAGTGTTTTTTTACTTCTCTTTCGTGCAAATGATCCACCAAAGAATAAGCAATGACATTATCACTCAATAGCTGTTTATCATTCCTAGCGTTGGGTGTGGCACCAGCTCCACTATGACCAGAGATGCCAAAAAAATTCACATAATCAATAATAATGTCTTTTAATGGTGTGACCATAAATTGCATGGCTGTTGCGTAACACCCGGGATTACTTATTTTTGTGCCTGATATTGGATTGTGAAGTTCGGGTATTCTGTAGCNCCAAGTGTCATCAAATCTATAATCTGAACTTAAATCTAATATTACCGCCTCAGGATTATGTTTATGAATAGCATTTACATATTTGGAAGCCTCCCCATTGGGAAGAGCCAAAATGAATGCATCTTCGGATTCCAGTTCTATATTTTCAATTGAAAGATCTTTATAAA
Source organism: Porticoccaceae bacterium (assembly GCA_002710745.1). Classification (GTDB taxonomy): domain Bacteria; phylum Pseudomonadota; class Gammaproteobacteria; order Pseudomonadales; family Porticoccaceae; genus AAA300-D14. The sequence continues at coordinate 13,499 of PALW01000023.1, read as the reverse complement.
TTAAAGAGCTAGTGGGATTAATTTCGATTTGCTCTCCAAATTTTGAGCGAGAAAAAATAGAGTGGATGTTAATTTTGGGATGCTGACACAGGAGATTCAACACCTCATTTCCAACGTAACCTCTTGCACCTAGAAGACCTATTTTTTTGTTTTTCATTAGACAACACTTCTTGGTTTTGTTACTGCAAACTCGATACAGTCTTGTAAGACGCTGTAATCTGAGATACCAATCCAATAAATATGCCAATCTGCCCGTTTTTGGCACCCCTCGCAAATTGACATGTAAAAATTATTAATNGGATTATTTGCTCTTGAACGCCAAAATAGTTGAGGATAAGTTTTTCTCATTTCATGCCAAAGACCGGCTCCTAAGCCTTCACCTTTTGCCTCGGGCAAGACTCCAAACTTATCCATATACGGAATATGATGATCCCCTGATATTGCAATGGTTGCGCGATCACATGAGGACATAAAAACATTTAACTTGTTAGTTTCTGCGAAAAAGTTTGGCACTAATTTTTTGTTAAATGACGCCTCAATTATTTTTTTGAACTTATTTTCAACTCTATCATTTGGCAGAACATAATGCTTTATTCGGAATCCGTGCTTTACCATAGTTCCGGAACCTGAGTCAGTAAAAAGCTCTTTGGGCAGATTAATGGGCTGCGTTATCGACACGGAGGATGATTTTGGAAGGTGATCAAGAAGAGTTTTAATTTGTTCAAGTTTAAGTTTCATCCCAGAGTGAAGCCAGCTTTTCTCCATCAGTTCTTTATACTCTAACGCGATATTTATTGTTTCGATAAGCTTATTTTCTCCATTGAAGATTCCGCCTGTCTCGGAGAGAAATATAACTTTGTATGGCTTGATCGCTTTTACAAGCTCGATAGTCGCCAAATCTGCATTTATATTCAATACTTCATGGGTATCTTGTCCAAGAGGAGATATTACCGGAATCATATCGTTTTCTAGTGCATCATTGATTTTGCTCACATCAACGCTCTGGATNTTTCCNACAAGTCCCAATTCAGATTTACCTTTGGCGCAATTGAATACATCCTGATAAATACTAACGGCCTTAGCATTTTGCTTTTTGAGGTTATCGACAATAAGTTTATTTGTTTCGATGAAAACTTTTTGTGCTACATCTCTAACTTTATCAGATGTTACCCTCTGTCCATCGATAAACGAAAATTCAATATTATCTTTTTCAAGCTGATCTGAAAGCATCGGNCCCGCACCNTGCAAAATTACNGGNTTGAGTCCNACTTGNTTTANAAAAACAAGAGATGTGATCANATTATCAAGATCATCNNTTATTACTGAGCCACCCACTTTAATNACTGCGAAGCGTTGTTCTGGCGATGAAAACTTTTGAATATACTTTTTTATTTCCTTTTCTGAACCAATCGCACCTAAGAGTTTCAGAATTGTATTTTTCACAAAATGATTTGATGGTNGGCTCATTGNATAATCTCTTTGTAAATTTCNAGAGCAATACTTAAGTCTTTTAGCATGACGAATTCATTNGGCTGNTGAGCATTNNTAATATCGCCGGGTCCAAATACAATTGCATCATGACCCGCCTCGCTAAAAAGCGCAGCTTCAGTCCAAAAATTTACAGGCTCAGAAATTTCAAGTTTCAGACCATTGGCGAGTTTTTTTAATCTCTCAGCATCTCCTCTTGCAGGAAGAGATGGAGCAATGAATCCTGGAATGAATTCAGATTCACTCTCTACAGATTTGGCATTCAACTCTGTGAAGATTTGATAAGGATCCTGACCTGGCAGAGGTCTGAAACCAAATTTAGTCCTTGCATATTCCGCAATAATATTTGGTTTTACACCTCCTTGGACTACACCTAAATTAAATGCAAGACCATTAAGAGACTCAAATTTATGATTTTCATAAGCTTTAGCGATTTCCAGCGCTTTAAAAGACCAATTTGTCTGTTTATGGATAGCACTATCATTCATTGCTCGGCTATCTGAGCTATGTCCAGATATTCCTAAAAATTCCATAGTACCGGTCGCGATGCCTCTGTGGCATGTGACTGCTTTATTATTTGTTGGCTCTGCGACGATGATCCCTTGATAGCCAAAATTTGATTCAATAAATCGTTTTACACAAGTGCTCTGTCCTGCTTCTTCATCTGTGGAGAAAAGGATTGCATAATTATCCAGACCCTCTTCAATCACGGATAAGATACAGGCAGCAGCGCTTTTTACATCGCATGCACCAAGCCCAATTGCCTTGGTATCTGTGATTTTTAACCTATAAGGATCTGTTTGCCAATTCTCACTTGCGGGCACTGTGTCGAGATGCACATTGAAAAGGTACTTTGGGGAGCCCTTTGACAAAGTCACATTAAAGGATCCATTACCAAGGTCATCTATCTTTGGCTTGATAAATGTTAATGATTCTAAATAATCTAGAATGCCAGATTCTTTAGTTTTTCTTGGAGGATTGGATGTATTGAAGCTTACAAGCATCTCCAGATGTTTAAGGCATGAATTTAATAGTGAGCTCATTTTTGCGTATGTATTGATGACCAGGTGGCAGCACTTTGACCAATTAATTTTATGAATCCTTGAGATTCTGCTTCGGTCCATGATGCTGATTGCGCGTAAATGCCATCGTTGCTTGAGAGAATATTCTCTGACTTTACCGCTACCGCATCAACTCTTCCTGGACCCAATACAACTGTTACTTCCCCCGAGACATTTTTTTGGCTATCTTTTAGGAATGCTTCTATATTTTCTCTCAGCGGCTCGAAATAGAAGCCTTTGTATACAAGATTGACCCATTCTTGACCCATCTGAGTCTTTGTGACGTTTTGGCGATCTGTTAAAACTGATTCTTCCAAAGCACGATGAGCCGCCATTAGTATTGATATTCCTGGAGCCTCGAAAACAAATCGTCCTTTAAGACCGATTATCGTATCGCCAGTAAATACTGTTCTTCCAATACCATAGGAGCCCCCTAAAGCATTCAGATCTCTCAATATTTCAGGACCAATACTTTTAGAACCTGTTATTGATATAACTTCTCCTTTTGAAAAAGTAATATCAAGTTTTGTTATTTTGTTGGGGTAGTTCTCGGGCAGTTTGCAAAGGACAAAACTTTCTTCAGATGGCTCTTCCCATTTGTCTATTTCTGAACCGGAAACCGTTGCCCCCATTAAATTTTCATTTACGCTGTATTTTTTATGGAGTGCAGAAACATGAAATCCTTTATCTTTCAGATAGTTTTCTTCATACGTTCTGACATTTTCAGTAATATTTTGTATCTCGCGAATAGGAGTGACTATGTTGTAGTTGCCATGAGCTCGAATAGATAGATCAAATCTCACTTGATCATTTCCCATACCGGTGCAACCATGCGCAATATTTTTAGTGCCAAGTTTTTTACATAACTTTATTGATTCTTTAACTATTAAATATCTGTCAGAGCAAAGAGCGGGATATTTGTTTTGATAAAGAGCACCCGCTTGAATCAAAGGTATCAATATTTCATCCCAAAGACTATTCTCAATATTTACATTTAAGTGATTCGTAGATCCTAACTCAGCTGCTCGATCTGAAATCGCTTGTTTTTCGTTATCTGGTGTTCCTCCCGTATCAACAAAAAGTGTATGAACCTCATAATTCCTCTCAAGCAAATAAGGAATACAAAAGCTTGTATCAAGACCACCAGAAAATGCTAATACTATTTTTTCTTTCATATAATTTAGTTATAAGATTTTAGTTAATAAGGATTTTTGAACATGCTTTCTATTTGCTGCCTCTTTTATTGCTAAACAATAATCAGAATCCATGACCTCATCGGTAGCTTTTATATTACGACGAAGTGGAAGGCAGTGACTAAAGACACCNCTTTTTGTAAGGCTCATTTTGTGACTGTCTACAATAAAGTTTTTNTGCGTGTTATTACTANCNATTTGAATTTCTGGCTGACCATAACTAGAGAGACATCCCCAACTTTTCGCATACACTATATCCTTTTCGGAATATGCTTTTTCAATATTATGGGAAATATTGAATTCACTGCCTTCTTTTTTGCAGTTATCTTCAGCCGCTTGGATATATTTTTCATCGAGATAGTATTCCTTTGATGGACAAAGCATAGTCACATTCATACCGAATTTACTTGCTATCATCAAACTNGAGTTTGCTACTGCGGTATTTAAAGGTTTTGGATGGTATGTCCAAGTCAAAAGATAATTTTTACCTCTCAAATCACCAAAATGTTCTTGAAGGGTGAGGATATGCGCGAGTTCTTGGCATGGATGTTCGATTGTTTCCATATTTACTACTGGNACAGATGAATATTTTGCAAAACTATTTATAACCNAATCTGTTTTATCTCTTTGCCAGTCTTTGAACAGGGGGAACGCTCTAATCGCTATACAATCACAATAGGATGCTAATACTTTGGCTACTTCTTTAACATGTTCTTCAGCAGAACCATCCATTACTATATTGTCTTCGAATTCTATTGGCCACGCGTCTTTTCCGGGTTGCAAGATAATTGCAGTTCCAGAGAGCTCATTTATACCAACTTCAAAGCTGGTTCTCGTCCTTGAGGAGGGATTAAAAAATAACATCGCTATTGATTTATTTTTAAGTAAAGGCTGAAAAGGATCATTTTTGAGCGTAGTTGCAAAGTCCAGAATTTCTTGAAGTTCTGATTTTGTCCAATCACTCGTTGAAAGAAAGTGTTTCATCAAACGCTCTTAGAATGCACAATGCAGTCTCTATCATAGCTTAAAACATTATTAAATGGTGGAAAGTGATACTTTATTTTTTAGAATTTTCATAAAAGAGTGACATGTTTTATACATAAAATTTCATTGGAGCATCAATTTGTATTCAAAGCTTGTAAAGTCAATTTTTATCATTAGTTGCGGACTATCACTTTATTCTCATTCGGTCGATATCACCTTTGGTTCAATTGAGGTGATTGAATTTAATTCTGACGTTATCGGCGCTCGTGAAATTTCGCTCTATCAGCCACATTCTAAAGAGATTAATTCGCAGACTCGCTTCATTATTTTCCAAGATGGTCAAATGCTTTTTGATGCCTCTAGATCATGGAATAAGCAGGAGTGGGGATTAGATGAAACCTTTTTAGAGCTCAATAATGAAAATATACGGCCAAATATGGTAATTATTGGTGTGAACAGTGCGAACAAATCAGGAAAGGAATTTTTTGACAACACAAATAGGTACTTGGAGTACTTTCCCAAGCAAGCAGTTGAGTACATGGATGCAGGATTTGTTAGAATTGGGTATAATAGAATGGCAAGCAAACCTCGATATCAATATCTAGATTTCGTTGTTAAAGAATTGATCCCATTTTTAGAAGTTCGATATGACACAACGCTCAACAGGCAAAATCTTGGAATTATGGGTGCAAGTATGGGAGCCCTTGCAGCATTAAATGCCATTCTTGAGTATCCCGATTTATTTGGTTTTGCAGGCTGTTTTTCTACTCATTGGGTAGGAATCAAGCCTCTAGAGTACCTGACTCTCATGTTTAGGAAAAATATTAAAGGTGATCAAAAAACTATTGATGCAACTGTTGAATATGTTCGAGATATGATTCCGAATTTAGATTCTCATCAGCTGTATTTTGATCGTGGAACAGCAGGTCTGGACAAATCTTATAGGGATCCCCAGATTAGAATTGATGCAATTTTGGAGAAGTCATCAATAGACTTTGAAAGTCTTGTCTTTGAAGGCGAAGGTCATCAAGAGAAATTTTGGGCAAAACGATTCAAAGCATGGCTGGTCAAGATGCAGGATAGGATGTGAAGACTACAAGATTACTATTCCTTGATGATCGAAATGTATCCAGATCAGATAATGCGGTAATTAAACTTGGAGATATCAAGAAACATTCCTCGAATCCATTGATGAGGGAAGACAAAGCATGGGAAAAAAGGTTTGATAATTTTTATGGAAATATAATATTTGATAAGCAGAACGATATATATAAATGTTGGTATAGCCCTTTTATCGTTGCAAACTCATCGGCAAAAATGTCTTTTGAGGATATGAAAAACACACAATATGAGGGCCATGAATTACAGGAGATGGCGATTTGTTATGCAACATCAGCGGACGGACTAGTTTGGGATAAACCTGAATTGAATCTCGTCGATTTCAATGGAAGCAAATTAAATAATATTATTTTCAGGGGCCCTCATGGAGGGGGTATTTTTTATGACAAAGAGGATACCGATAATACTGCGAGATATAAATTAGTATTTCAGGGTCTGAAAACAAGCCTCTCAAGAGATGGTTTAATTTGGTCACAGCATAAATATTTAGCATCAGTTAAGGCCTCTGGGAATGAAAAGATAACTGGAGATACTCACAATAATGCTTTGTGGGCACCTACACTTTCTAAATATGTTGCGTTTACAAGAACTTGGGCAGAAACAGATCGAGAAGTAGTAGGAAAGCAGACATTCCTTAACCATAAGTGGACAAGGCAAGTTTCAAGAATTGAGAGTGATGATTTTCGGACTTGGTCTAATTCAGAGGTTTGTATCACTTGCACAAAATGGGAGCATCAACCTTATGCAATGCCAGTTTTCTATCATGCGGATGTCTACTTTGGACTTCTAGCAATACATGATCAAGTTTCAGACCGAGTTTGGACTGAGCTTGCGTGGAGCAAAGATACGGTTAAATGGGAAAGAGTAGAGGAGGGTACACCATTTATTCAGTGCTCAGATAATGAGCTAGATTATGATNATGGTTGCGTNTATGCATGCGCTACGCCAGTGTTTTTGGATGATGAAGTACGAATCTTTTACGGTGCTAGCGATTGGCTTCATACAAGTTGGCGAAATGGATATCTTGCACTAGCAACACTTAGACCAGATGGATTTGCTGGTTATGAGCAGATTGATAAAAGTTTACCCGCGACAATCATTTCATCTATCTTGAGNTTTAAGGATTGTTTAATCAAAGTTACCATTGATATGGAATCTGATGGATGGGTTATAGCGAAGTTATTTAATGATTCCAAAGAGCAAATTTCTGCTTCTCATTTAACTAATAGTTGCTCGGATGAGGTCTTATATGATTCAAGATTATCGGATCTGGAGACGGGTTACCTAGAGTTTGAGTTCAAAAACGCCAGACTTTATTCTTTGTGTTTAGATTATTTTGGTGATGGATAAACAAGTTGGATTCCTAACTTATTTATTTAGATACAAAAATTACTTTGAGTAAATTTTAGCCCTCATCGTAGGGGTAATGAAAGCATTGTTGTTTTACGATTTCCAGCATCTCTTCTATGTGGATCATAAAAAGAATGTAAAACTTTGAATCCAGATTTTTTCATCATGCCTGCGGATGCAAGGTTTTCATCATGTCGATCAGCGACTATAAAGTGCGCACCTTCGTCAACTGCATTATACGCTATTTTTTTAATGAGATTAGTGCCGATGCCACGGCCGTTAAATTCTCTATGAACGACAATCTCNGCTAAATAAATGCAATGACTTTGCTCAATATAATTGCGAAAAATAGTTGGTAAATCTCCAAGCTGACGATAAATGGCAATGCCAAGCATCTTCTTATCTCCAACTGCAACTAAGCAAATATCGGTTTTTGCAATGANNCGTTGAATTTGAAGTTCAATGGCTTCTGAGGGCAGATAGTTGAATGGATTTACACCATGATGAAGGAAAAAGCCNTCCAGCTTCTNGATTTCCTTTGACCGTGCCTGATTTGTATGTATCTTCAATATTTGCTTGTCTCTTTATAAAATTTAGGAGGATATTCTCATCTCAACAATATCAGTTTAAAGGAGATTGTATAAATAAAAATGCATTACTAGATCGATANTNTAAAAAAGATAAAGCNCCTTCATTCTGTATTATAATATTTTCACACCGATCANGTACCNGAAGACAGTCTNAAGGTACAGATAAAAAATAANCNTAACGTNAAAAANTTAAGGTTAGCTCAATTATAAGGATATGGATTTTGTGTCAAAGCTAATAAAAAAATGCCACAACGTAGAAGACTTTAGAAATTTAGCTAGAAAGCGACTCCCAGGACCAATCTTCCATTATATAGATGGTGCAGCTGAAGATGAAGTTACTTACCGTCGCAACACAGAGGCATTCAATGATTATGATTTGGTGCCGAATGTACTTGCCGGAGTTGAAGATATTGATATGTCTGTTGATGTTATGGGGTTTAAGTTGGATTTGCCCATTTTTTGCTCGCCGACCGCATTGCAGCGACTTTTTCACCATGAAGGTGAAAGGGCGGTTGCGTTGGCTGCTGAAAAATACAACACATTATTTGGTATCTCATCTTTAACAACGACTAGTCTAAAAGAAATTGATGAGCTTGTTGATTCTCCAAAGATGTTCCAGTTTTATTTTCATAAAGATCGAGGTCTTAATGCGTCAATGTTACAGACGGCTAAGGACGCAAATTTTGATATATTAGCTCTGACTGTAGATACCATCACTGGAGGAAATCGTGAGAGAGATTTAAGAACGGGTTTCACTAGCCCTCCAAGACTAACTTTGCAAAGTTTTTCACAGTTTTTGTTTAAACCCTTCTGGGGATTGAATTACCTTTTTCGCAAAAAATTCGAGCTTGCAGAGCTCAATAAACACATAAGAGAAGGATCCAGTATAGCCATTTCGGTGGGTGATTATTTCTCATCTATGTTGGATCAGAGCATGAATTGGGAGGATGTGGCAGATTTGCGGGAGTCATGGGAAAGTAAGTTTTGCTTAAAGGGTATTATGAGTGCCAGAGATGCGCGGCATGCAGTAGAAATAGGTGCGGATGCAATCATGGTTTCTAATCATGGTGGACGTCAGCTTGACGGCAGCAGAAGTCCCTTCGATCAGTTAGATGAAATAGTTCAAGCGGTAGGTGGAGAAATAGAAATTATTTTAGATGGAGGTGTCCGAAGAGCAACTCATATTTTAAAGGCACTTTCACTGGGCGCTACTGCCTGCTCTGGCGGAAGAATGTATTTATACGCCCTAGCGGCAGCAGGCAGNATCGGCGTGGACAGGGCATTGGAAAACTTAAAGACAGAAGTGGCGCGTGATATGAAATTGATGGGCATTCAAAATCTGAAACAACTAACTCCAGAGATGATAAGACGTCGTTAGTTTATTAGGCTTGCCGAACGGGCCAGAGATCAGCACAACAGGGTATCAATCTCAATTATATTTTTGTTCCTAATGATATTAAAAAGGGTGGAATATTCTTTCCATATATATCAGATATCTCTTGATCAAGAGTACTTCTATTTGTTGAAGAAATATTGGTTATTTGACTCAACATGACTGCTTTCATTGCGTGTATCACTTTGGTGCATGATAATTTTNTCAATGCTTTTGGTTTGCAATAAAAATAAATAAATAAACCTAGTATGAGGGGGCTTAAAAATGGAAGAACAAATTCGTCCTATTCCCACAAACTTTTTCGAAGATTGGAAAGATAGAGAGGCTCTTGCTGAGAGCATGATTCCAATAATTGGAAAATTGTATCGCAAAAAAAATATATCCACTTACATGTACGGTAGCAGTATGGTCAATAAATCGGTAACTGATTTGATGCAAGCTCATCGTTTTATAAGACAACTAGAAAGCAACGAAATTTCTGAGTTTGATACGTTTCCGATGCTGGAGGCAATTTCAAAACTTCAGCTTGGTCCAGCCCATATTGATNTAGGTAAATTGGTTGTCAAATTTCAGAATATAGAGGGAACTTGTTCTCTTGAAANTTTTATCGAATCNGAATTATATGAAATTATAGGATCTGATAGTAAACCCTTGCCTAAACCACAAGATGTTGTTTTATATGGATTTGGCAGAATTGGAAGATTAATTGCAAGACTTCTCGTGGATAAAGCCGGTGGTGGAGATGTCTTACGTTTGCGAGCGATCGTAATTCGGAAAGGGAGAGATGATGAGGATCTTGAAAAAAGAGCCGCATTACTTAGAACGGATTCTGTGCATGGACCCTTTAAAGGAACGATTCGAATTTTACAAGATAGAAATATTTTGGTTGTTAATGGCAATCCCATAAAAATAATCTATGCAAATTCTCCTTCGGAGATTGATTACACTGAATTTGATATCAAAAATGCAATTATTGTTGATAACACAGGTGTATGGAGAGATACCAGAGGATTGAGCGGGCATTTAAGGCCCGGAGCGAGTAAGGTTGTGTTAACGGCACCTGCCGAAGATGATATACCAAACATCGTCTTTGGTATAAATGACCAAGAAATCAATTCTAGTTGTCAGATAATATCAGCTGCGTCTTGCACCACAAACGCGATTGTCCCAGTGCTGAAGTGTGTATTAGATAAATTTGGGATTAAAAATGGACATGTTGAAACTGTTCATGCATATACTAATGACCAAAACCTGATTGATAATTATCACAAGGGTGGTCGCAGAGGACGCAGTGCTGCATTAAATATGGTTCTTACCTCNACAGGGGCTGCAAAGGCTGTTTCTAAGGTGATTCCTCAGNTGAAAGGTAAATTGACNGGTAATGCAATTCGAGTGCCTACACCAAATGTCTCNATGGCAATTCTTAGTTTGCAATTGGGACGTGATACAAACCGTGAGGAACTAAATGAATTTATGCGGCAAAGGGCATTACATTCTGAGTTACAACAACAAATTGGTTTTACTGCATCAAAAGAGGCAGTGTCAACAGATTTTGTGGGCTCAAGGCAAGCCTGTGTTTTAGATGCCCATGCAACAATAGTGGAGGATAGTAGTTGCATTCTATACTGTTGGTATGACAATGAGTTTGGATACAGCTGTCAAGTAGTTCGATGTTTAGAAAAGTTTGCGGGAATTGTCTGGCCAATGTACCCCAAAAGCTCTGTTTCTAACTCATAGATTTAGAGTGTTTGACTTAATCTTTGAAGTTTGAAAATCAACACTCAAATAACTTTTGGGCTTAGTAAACCATCAGTATAACGCTGAGTCATTGATTCAAGACTTATAGTTTTAATTTTNGCTGCCATTCCAGCCGATCCAAAAGCTTCATATCTCTCGATAGCAATATCCTTCATGGCTTCGACTGTTTCCTTCAGATATGCACGAGGATCAAAAACACTCGGATTTTTTGTTAGAAAACGACGGATTGCGCCAGTTGATGCTAATCTCAGATCTGTATCAATATTGATTTTTCGGACTCCGTATTTAATTCCCTCGCAAATTTGNTCAACCGGTACACCATAGGTTTCAGAAATTTCACCTCCATATTCATTTATTATATTCAACCACTCTTGAGGAACAGAAGAGGAGCCATGCATAACAAGATGTGTTTCAGGAATCCGTTTGTTTATCTCTTTTATTCGATCAATTGCTAAAATATCTCCTGTTGGAGGCCGGCTAAACTTATAAGCACCATGAGACGTTCCACATGCTATTGCTAGCGCATCCACTTTTGTTTTAGCCACGAAATCAGCAGCTTCTTCTGGATCAGTCAGCATTTGCCTATGCGATAATTGCCCTTGAGCGCCAACTCCATCCTCTTCGATAGCAAAACCAGTCTCTAGCGAGCCAAGACAACCGAGTTCACCTTCTACTGAAACACCCCAAGCATGAGAGATTTCCACTGTTTTAGTTGTGACCTCAATATTATAGTCATAGCTAGCGGGTGTTTTACCATCCTCTTCAAGCGATCCATCCATCATTACCGATGTGAATCCNAGATCAATCGATTGTTGGCATACTGCAGGACTAGTACCATGATCTTGATGCATGCAGATNGGTATATTNGGCCAATNATCAACAGCNGCAATAATCAAGTGCCGTAGAAAAGTGGAGCCTGCATATTTTCTTGCCCCAGCAGACGCTTGAATAATTACTGGACTTTCACATTTTTCAGCTGCAANCATCACGGCACGAATCTGTTCAAGATTATTTACATTAAAGGCAGGGANGCCATAATTAAATTCAGCGGCATGATCTAATAATTGACGAAGAGTTATTAGNGCCATAAAGATCTCCTCTATGCAATATCTCTATAATCGAAAACTCTTTCACGATTATTATGCACCAAATTGATACACGCAATCAAAGTGGTAAATATTGTTCAAATAACGGATATGCTTTTGACAAATAATGGGTATTAGACATTTGTAAGGATCAGATTACACTTTTTGCTGTGTACAGTTCTGTTTAACATTTAAGATGATTACGGACTCGTGACATATTAAATAAGCGAACTATGACATCAAAAAACGCATTTTATGCGCAATCAGGNGGNGTNACTGCAGTAATTAATGCTAGNGCNGCAGGAGTTATTAATGCGTGTCGCGAGAATAAAAACAAGATAAACCGGTTGTATGCTGGCTTGAATGGAATTGTTGGAGCTCTTCGAGAAGAAATGGTAGATACAACCTATGAGTCTGATGAAGATATTTTAGGTTTATGTCACACGCCGGGTGGAGCATTTGGATCATGCCGTTATAAACTGAAAAGATTTGAAGATGATCCAAGTGAGTACTGTCGATTAATTGAGGTTTTCAAGGCGCATAATATTGGATATTTCTTCTATAACGGTGGAGGTGACTCTGCTGACACTTGTCTAAAGGTTTCTAAAATCTCGAAAAAACTGGGTTATCCAATTCAGGCAATCCATATCCCTAAAACAATTGATAACGATCTGCCTTTTACCGATAGTAGTCCTGGTTTCGGCTCGGTAGCAAAGTATGTTGCAACCTCAGTCAGAGAAGCTAGTCTCGATATACAATCTATGTGTGCGTCATCAACAAAGGTTTTTATTCTTGAGGTTATGGGACGTCATGCTGGATGGATAGCCGCTTCAGGAGGTCTTGCCAAAGATCAAATCGGTGATGCGCCACATATTATTCTTTTCCCAGAAGTCCCATTTTCAAGAGGAAAATTTATTGACAAAGTCGAGTTAACCGTTTCAAAAAAAGGATATTGTGTTGTTGTTGCCTCAGAGGGAATACGATATCGAGATGGAGCACATATATCTGGATCATTGCATAAAGATGCTTTTGGCCATCAACAATTAGGCGGCGTAGCACCGGCATTGGCAAGCATGATAAAACAATCAATGGGATACAAATACCATTGGGCTTTGGCAGATTATCTTCAGCGATCAGCCCGGCATCTAGCATCAAAAACTGATGTTCAGCAAGCTTATGCGGTAGGAAGGCAAGCTGTTCACCTGGCTTTGCAAGGAAAGACATCTGTAATGGTGACGATTAATAGAGATAAGGGTTCCAACTATGGCTGGTCACTTGGGGAGGCTTGCCTAAAAAAAGTTGCAAATAAGGAAAAGAAAATCCCCAGATCTTTCATTACAAGAGATGGTTTTGGTATTACAAAGAGAGCTCGCGATTATTTAAATCCATTAATCGCGGGTGAAGACCATCCTCCATACAAAAATGGGTTGCCGCACTATGTGTCCCTAAAAAAGGTAATGGTAGAAAAAAAGATTAAA
>PALW01000022.1 GCA_002710745.1 Porticoccaceae bacterium | reverse complement strand
GGGCGGAGAGTCCTCATCAAAAGCATGGAAGGATATTTGGGGCTGCGGTCAAGGGATTGGTGCAATCAAAGTGATTGGTTCTGCGGGAGATTTAGTCAGCGGGCTAAGCAATCAGTACAATAATGCACTTAAGAGAGTGTTGAGTGCCTAAATTAAGGCTGTGATATCGTGAAATTACTGAACAAATGTATACTTACACTTTTAGTAGTTCTACCACTGACATCGGTAGCGGAGACAGAAAAATTTAAGGTAATCACAACCTTCACAGTAATTGCCGACATCGCACGAAATGTTGGAGGTGATGCCGCAATCGTTGAGTCCATAACAAAACCAGATGCAGAAATTCACAACTATCAAGTTACACCCGGTGATATCCGAAGGGCCTATGGTTCAGATTTAATTTTATATAATGGATTAAATTTGGAATTATGGTTCGAAAAATTCTTCAAAAATTTTAATTCNATACCNAGTGTTGTGGTCANAGATAATATAAAGCCCNTNGGCATTTCTGAGGGACCCTACNCTGGAAAGCCNAATCCTCATGCATGGATGTCAACCANAAATGCATTAATTTATATCGAGAACATNNGNAAGGCATTTGTAAAGNACGATAANNAAAANNTCGAGANCTACAANAAAAATGCAGCCATTTACGCAAAAAAAATAATGGNTCTTGATGAGCCTTTCAGNGANAAAATAGAATCACTAACCATAGAAAATANGTGGCTAGTAACTAGNGAGGGNGCGTTTAGNTACTTAGCCGANGACTATGGNTTNAAAGANGCTTTTTTATGGCCAATAAATGCNGATGGNCAAGGAACACCNCAACAAGTAAGAAAAGTTATAGACTTGGTAAGAAAAAATAAAATACCAGCCATTTTCAGTGAGAGCACGGTGTCATCGAAACCAGCAAAACAAGTAGCACGCGAAACAGGTGCAANATATGGTGGTGTTTTATATGTCGACTCACTAACATCTGAGGATGGTAAAGTCCCTTCTTATATCGATCTTTTAAAGGTGACGCTGCAAACAATAGTTGAGGCATTGAGCGAGACATGAGTGGTTTGGAAGTAAAGGATATATCNGTAACCTATAAAAACGGCTACACCGCTTTAACAGACACGAGTTTTAGTTTACCAAAAAATACCATAACTGCCTTGGTNGGGGTAAATGGTAGNGGAAAATCCACACTCTTTAAAGCCATCATGGGATTCTTGAGTGTCTCTGGAGGCTCTATTACGATATTTGATTCTAGCGTCCCGCATGCACTAAAAAAAAATCAAATCGCTTACGTACCCCAATCTGAGGATATAGACTGGAATTTCCCAGTGCTAGTCGAGGATGTCGTAATGATGGGGAGATTCGGTCATATGGGCCCGCTTAGAGTTGCAAAACATTGGGATCACGTCGTAGTAGATTCTGCTCTGCACCGTGTTGGTATGGAGTCTTATAAATCGCATCAGATAGGAGAACTTTCAGGAGGTCAAAAGAAACGTGTTTTCTTGGCGAGAGCCATTGCTCAACAGAGCANAGTTGTTCTTCTCGATGAGCCATTCACNGGTGTCGACGTGAGATCAGAAGAGCAAATAATGTCACTTTTGAAAGAGATGAAAAAGGAAGGGAAAATTATTTTAGTTTCGACACATAACTTAGGGAGTGTTCCAGGTTTTTGTGATCGAACAATATTAATTGATAAAAAAGTTCTAGCCTCGGGACCAACTGAAGAGGTATTTACACAAGACAATCTTCAACTCGCATTTGGAGGTGTCCTGCGACAACTTGTTTTGTCTGGATCACAGTTACATGATGATGATGACTCAAGGCAAGTAACTGTATTATCTGATGATGAACGTCCCGTTGTCCTTTATGGTGAGGAAAATAAAGATGTTGATGTACGTCCCGTTCTNATTTCTGATGAAAACTCATCAAAATAATTAACAAAGCTCTATGGATTTACTAATTCCCTTCGAATACGACTACATGATTACGGCGATGNTNGTAAGCTCACTNGTTGGAGGAGTCTGNGGATTTCTGTCTGCGTTTTTAATGTTAAAGGGCTGGTCCCTTATAGGAGANGCACTCTCNCANTCAATCGTACCCGGNGTCGCTGGTGCATATATGCTTGGACTTCCATTCTCTATNGGGGCATTTTTTTCAGGAGGCCTTGCATCAAGCGTGATGCTATTTCTAAATCAAAGATCAAAGCTTAAAGAGGACACAATTATAGGTTTAATCTTTAGCTCATTTTTTGGAATAGGGCTCTTTATGATATCTATATCTCCAACNTCAGTGGACGTGCAAACTATTGTTCTGGGAAATATCCTAGCAATAACTCCAAAAGATACGATACAACTNTTGCTAATCTCTATTATTTCAATAGTAATTCTGCTAGCTAAATGGAAGGACTTTCTAGTTGTTTTTTTTGACGAAAATCATTCAGTCACAATTGGAATAAATCCAACTTTAACAAAAATAGTCTTCTTTACAATCTTAAGCGCATGCACAGTTGCCGCGTTACAAACTGTCGGTGCGTTTTTAGTCATAGCACTCGTTGTTACGCCAGGCGCAACCGCATACCTGTTGAGTGATAAATTTGAAAAAGTTCTTATTTTAAGCACCATCATTGGATTCNCTACATGCCTTTTGGGCGCTTATTTAAGTTTCTTTATTAATGGCTCGACTGGTGGCGTTATCGTAGTCTTACAGGCAATCATCTTTTGCGTAATATTTTTGTTCGCACCAAAATATGGGTTTATCAAGGCTCATAGATTACGGAAACACATTTTGCGGCCAAGCAACAATGTTTAGTTTAGATATTCTTTTACAACCATTTACTTTTGACTTCATGTTAAGAGCGACAGTAATTGCTCTTCTTGTTGCAATACCCACAGCCATACTCTCGTGCTTCTTGGTGTTAAAAGGATGGTCTTTAATGGGTGATGCCGTTGCTCATGCGGTATTACCTGGTGTCATACTTGCGTATTTGCTGGGTTTTCCATACATAATTGGAGCTTTCATTGCTGGCATGCTGTGCGCAATAACTACAGGCTTTATATCTGAAAATAGTAGGCTAAAAGAAGACACTGTAATGGGCGTTGTTTTTTCAAGTATGTTTGCGTTGGGCATAGTTATGATGAGTAAAATTGAGTCTGAAGTGCATCTTGACCATATATTATTTGGTGACATTCTGGGTATAACAGAAATAGATATTTTAATTACTGGAGCAATTACTCTATTTTCACTGCTTTTTCTAATTATAAAAGGCAAAGACTTAGTTCTGTATATATTTGACTTACAGCACGCTAAAGCTATTGGACTACCCATTCGCTTGCTTCACTACTGTCTTCTTGCGCTATTATCGATCACAATCGTAAGCGCACTAAAAGCTGTCGGCATGATCTTGGTTATAGCATCACTAATTGCACCTGGAGCAATTGCATATCTGATAACCAACCGTTTTAAAAGTATGATTCTTATATCTTTAATAATCAATTCGCTATGCGCGGTTTTAGGCGTTTATGCTAGTTTTTTTATTGACAGTGCGCCGGCTCCGACCATTGTGGTTATGCTAACAATTGTTTTCGTAATCGTTTTTACTGTAAAGACATCAAGAAATTTCGCTAGGCAACCGGGACATTTATAAGTTGTTTAACCCCCCAATATTTATTTTATAAGTCACGAAAAAAACATCTTATTATTTTTGAGCGCAGCAAATCGAAGACCGATTAAATCAAGGAAGTAATTCTGCCTCAACTTCCAAGGCGACCTTAATCCCTCCTTCGGGAACTTATTTATCGATCTAAGAATATAACCTGATGTTAACCCCACTGACATTACTTGTTTCTCAGAATCTCCAACATCTTTCGGCATACAAACTTGATACCCTTTNCTNTCGCAATATTTNATTAGTCTACATACNTATTTACTCGTCAAATCACACTTCAAGGTCCAAGATGCGTTGGTGTAACCACTTGCGACAAAAAAGTTGGGTATGTTACTGAGCATTACTCCTTTGTATTGCACTGTTGATGAAAAATCTATCCCTTTACCATCAACACGCATTTCAATACCTCCAAGAGGGAGCATTTTCAAACCGGTTGCCGTTATAACGATATCAGCATCAATTTGTTCTCCTGACTTGACTTTGATGCCCTCCCGTGTGAACTCTTCAATTTGATCCGTAATTATTGAAGCGCTGCCATTTCTTAAACATTTAAATAAGTCTCCATTAGGAACCATGCATACTCTTTGGTCCCAGGGTTTATATGTCGGAGTAAAATGCTTATCTACATCTACTGCATCTCCCATCGAGCGTCTAACCCACTCAATAAGCTTTTGTTTTATAAAAATAGGCCAAGTTCTACTGATATGATAAAAAATAAGGGATGCAAATATATTTTTCNATCTTGTAATTTTGTAAGCTATCNTTTCNGGCAAATATTTTTCCAAAGCCTTCGCTTTTTTATCAACTGNAGGCCGAGAAACGATATAAGTTGGGGATCTTTGCAACATAGTAACGTGTGACGCTTTTTCGGTTAATGACGGTACTAATGTCACAGCTGTCGCTCCACTCCCTATAACAATTATTTTTTTATTGTCGTAATCGAGCGTGCTTGGCCAAAACTGGGGATGCACCACCCTACCTTTAAACGCATCAATGTTTGGGAACTCTGGCGTATGAGCTTCATCATAAGAGTAGTAACCTGTGCAACTGTAGACAAACCGGGATCTCAATCTATGCTGTTTCTCAGAAGAATCAGTAAAGTTTATAGTCCAAACCTTATTCTCCGTTTCCCAATCAGCGGACGAAACCTTACTACTGTACCTAATATTTTCTTTAACTTGGAATTCCGCAGCAGTGCTGTCGATATATTTGAATATATCTGATCCATCAGCAATCGCTTTCTTTTCTTTCCAAGGTTTGAAGTTATATCCTAGAGTATGCATGTCGGAGTCTGATCTTACACCCGGATATTTAAAGAAATTCCACGTGCCACCAAGATTATCTCTACTCTCCAAAATCAGATACTTCTTTTCAGGAAAATTAATCGAGAAATGACAGGCTGCCCCTATACCGGACAAACCCGCTCCAATTATTATTAAATCAACATCAGGTTTAACCAATAAAATCCCCATTCCATGCAATAAAGTTTCTTATTTAGAGAAGATAACGTTTACCATTTTCATCTAACCACTCCTTAAGCTTCTCGATGAAAGGTTCCACAGGTTCGTCAAAAACGGCATCTAGCTCTGTGCGGGGTAAAATCCTTTGAGCACCCTTCTCCCCCAAAAATTTATCAAAATCCTTGCCAGCTTGAGCAAAATTGGGATAACCAGAATCTCCTAAGGCGCAAACCGCAAAAGAAGTTTGGTTAAGTTCTACTTCCTCTGTTTCAAGCCACGTGTAAAGCTCTTCTGCATTATATGGCGCTTCGCCATTCCCGTAAGTGCTAGTTACGATCAACACAAGCCCTTCCGACGCAAGACCGGCATTATTATAATCCTCCATATCTGAAACCGAGCACCTATAACCCCCAGTTTGAAGGGAATTTTCTATATCAAAAGCAAATTCCTCTGCAGTTCCTGTCTCACTGCCAAAAAGTATTTTAATTTCAGATGACCTTTCATTATTTGTCATAACTCTTCCGTCGGTTTCCATTTGGTTCCACTTATCTAAATCGATACTTTCTGTACTATCTGAAGATAGAGATTGGATTTCTAACATCCATGCCATTCAGAAAAATAATCAGATGCGTTTAATGCTTTGGGTCTTCTACTCGTTTCAGGCTTTGAACCAACATACAAAAATCCAGTGATATCCTCATTTTCTCCAATATTCAAACCGGATTTAACGATCTCTGATGACGAGAATGCACCTGTCCTCCATACAGAACCAAACCCACTCGCAAATACTCCTAGACTTATATTATGCATAACACCAGTTGCTGCGACCATTTGTTCCCAGCGCGGAACTCTCTCATTTTCCTGATAACAGACTATGCCAACAATAATTAAAGGTGCACGCAGTGCTTTCTTACTTGCCGATTTTTCAAGCTCCGGGATATTATTTGGATTTAAAGAAGCGGCATGCTTTGCAAATAAATCGCCTAATTTTTCTCGAGCAATACCTTCTATATTTAAGAACCGCCAGGGTCTCAAATGCATATGATCTGGAGCTCTCAGAGATGCATTAAAAATTTTATTCATGGTTTTTTTATCAGGCGCTGGGTCACAAAGTTTTGGAAAAGACTGCCTTTGCTCCATTATTTCTAAAAATGATTTCATGTATGCCAGAATTCCTTTAAAAAAACCTTAAACCAAACCTAGAGTAAGTATAATGCAACTGTGCGCAGTTTACTCAACGAAAAAGATGGTCATAAACAGCTTCGAGCATAAATAATTTACCATGATGATTACGCAGAACAATTCAAAACATTTTAAAGAAATTTTACTTGCAATGAAATGTCAAATTCTTGAGCTTAATAAAACCTCAGAAGAATCAAAAAAGCCAGTGTTGCTTGATCAATCGTCAATCGGGCGAGTATCAAGAGTAGATGCAATTCAACAACAACAAATGGCAGAAGCATCATCACGGCGACGACTGATCAAAATTAAAAATATTGAAATCGCTTTGAATAAAATCAAACTCAATGAGTTTGGGATTTGTATTGAATGTGGAGATGACATTGCTCTGGGAAGGCTTGAAATAGACCCAACATATACAAAATGCGTCAATTGCGCTTAAATAACATCCATTCGTTCTGTACTCGCGTTTTAAAAAAATGTAATCGAAATCAAAATGAATCTGTGGTGAAATAAAGCACTTCTCGAACAGCAAAAATAAGTAAAAGGATAAGTAAAATTATGTTAGTTGGACACCTAATTAATGGAGAGATCGTAAGCGATTCCAAAAGAAGTCAAGATATCTTTAATCCTTCTACCGGCGCTGTCTCTAAGCAAGTATGCATGGCATCAAGCGAAAAAGTCTTAAGTGCAATAGCGGCAGCTCAAAAGGCGTTCCCCGCGTGGAGAAATACTCCAGCGATCAAACGAGCTCGAGTTATGTTCAAGTTTAAAGATTTGCTTGAAAAAAATGTCGATAAAATTTGTGCTTTGATCGGTGAAGAACATGGCAAGATTTCTCATGATGCTGCCGGAGAGCTTCAAAGGGGAATTGAAAATGTTGAATATGCTTGTTGTGCTCCAGAATTGTTAAAAGGTGAACACAGTAAGAATGTTGCACCTGGAATCGATTCATGGAGTGAGATGCAACCATTAGGAGTCGTCGCAGGTATTACACCCTTCAATTTCCCAGCAATGGTCCCGCTTTGGATGTATCCGATGGCAATAGTATGCGGGAATTGTTTTGTGCTAAAACCATCAGAACGCGACCCCAGTTCAACTCTGTATATTGCCGAACTACTCAAAGAAGCAGGTCTCCCAGATGGTGTAATGAATGTAATTAATGGTGACAAAGAAGCCGTGGATACTCTTCTGCACGACGATCGTGTGAAAGCTGTCAGTTTTGTGGGCTCAACACCAATAGCAGAATACATATACTCTACAGCAAATAGTAACGGNAAAAGGTGTCAGGCGTTAGGTGGNGCAAANAATCATGCNATNGTNATGCCTGATGCNGATATTGATAATGCAGTAGCACAACTTCTTGGAGCAGCCTTTGGATCTTCTGGAGAAAGNTGTATGGCTCTCTCTGTNGCAGTNACTGTTGGNGATGANGTTGCCGATGTATTAGTTGAAAANTTATCTGAATCAATGAAGTCCTTNAGTTTTGGCCCCTNCAATAANNCANCTAATGATTTTGGACCGGTCATCACCAAGAATCATCAATTNAGTGTNATAAATCANATNAATAGNGCTGAAAANCAAGGTGCAAGTATTGTCGTTGATGGAAGAGATGTCCAAGTNANGGGNTATGAAAACGGCTTCTATNTNGGTGGNACGCTGATAGANAAAGTAACNCCTGANATGAANAGTTATGATGCAGANATTTTTGGACCAGTTNTGCANATAGTNAGAGTCAAGACGATGCAAGAAGCTATGGATTTGATTGATANTCATGAGTATGGAAATGGCACATGCATATTCACCCGAGATGGTGAGGCTGCCAGATATTTCTCTGATCATATTAAAGTTGGAATGGTGGGTATTAACATTCCGCTCCCCGTGCCAGTTGCATATCATAGCTTTGGTGGATGGAAAAGATCTCTTTTTGGAGATCTTCATGCTTATGGTCCGGACAGTGTTAGATTTTATACAAAACGCAAAACAATTACTCAGAGATGGCCCTCAGCTGGAATCAGAGAGGGAGCTCAGTTCTCTATGCCAACCATGAGTTAATATATCTTTTGTGATTATTTGCAGAAATCCAGATTGAACAGTATCTCTCAGTCTTGTATGGGATATCTATCTAATACGTTACCTAGTGATTTTTTTAATGGCGCCAAGTGTTTGTCAAAACCCTTCCATTGTTCAATTCCACTTGTATAAATAGGCTGTCTAACTTGTTCGGAACTGGGGGTCCTGACAGATCGNTCTGTTTTATAAAACTCGACGCAACTTTTTTCAAAATCCAAACCGCAAAACTCTAAAAGCTCTTCAACAATCCTGTCAAAATTGGTTACTAAATTTTCGTATTGAACGCGAAAAACCTTATTTGGCAGAACTCTGTCCCAGTGATCCATCAAATTAACGTAATCTTTATAATATGTTCCTACCTCTTCTAGACCATATGTGAACTCCTGACCCTCGGCAAAAAGCTGTTTAAATCCGCTAAAACAGCANGCCATCGGATGACGTCTAGCATCAATTATTTTCGCATTGGGAAGGATCAGACTTATAAGACCAATATGCCTAAAATTATTAGGCATTTTATCGATAAAAAATGGTGCTTTACCTCGATGAATTCTTGTGTCCTTGATATATGTNTCTCCATATTCTTTGAGAGTTAATGGTGAAATTTCGTTTAAGACACCTGGATAATGATTTTGTGCGCTCANTTTTTCACCACGCCGAAGNTTTTGCGCGAGTGAAAGAATATTTGGGAGCTCCATAGTTCCATCAACCTGACTGTGCGAGGCTAATATTTGTTCAAGTAATGTTGATCCAGATCGAGGTAATCCAACAATAAATATAGGATCAGGGGCGTCATATCCTGTATCCNCATGACTTTCGATGAATTTTTCGGTAAACACCTTTTCTTGNTCTTTAAATTCGGCAGTCAGGTCACTAGCCACATATCGGCTTTGTGCTTTTTTCTGTCGATTTCCTCTTTCATAATATTGGAACGCACGATCAAAAAGATTTTTGTCTTCGTATGCTTTTCCTAGAGCAAAGTTAAAATATATCTTACTCATATGACTTATCCGATCACTCTGCTCCTGCTTCTCCATCAACTTAATATCCTCATCAGAGAACTTAAATAACTTGAGATTTGACAGAGAGAAATGAGCCTCACCATGACCTGGGTACTTTGCAATTGCTCGTTTGTATGAATCGATCGATTTCTCTCTTTGACCAAGTGTTTTCAGGGCATGNCCTCTNGAGGTGAGAGTNACCGGATCTTCAGGAATTTTTTCTAAAATTTCATCAAAAACGTTTAATGCATCCTCAAATTCTCCGGATTGCATTGCCTCAATAGCATAGACAGATTGGAANTGAGGATTTTCAGGCTCCATATTCAGCAGAGACTTTGCATGCTTTAAGGCATTCGAGTAATTTTGTCTTTTTCTAAGGACTTGTATGTAATCAATCCTTGCCCGTGAATTACTTGGTGCAAAATCAACTGCACTCTCCAATAAAAATTCGGCATCATCTAAAACACCAAGTTTCATTGCNATTTGCGCGAGAAGCCTAATTCCCTCAACATTACGAGGATTTTTCTGTAAGAAGGCCTTACAAATTTGCTCGGCCTTTATGAGCTTTCCTTGCGCAATTAAATCTATAACAGCGATCAAATGTTTGGGAAGACCCTCAATATACTTAAGTTGGGCTTTTAGTGACCGAGCCTGNTGAGACTGATCGGCATCCTCGAGAATAGCAATTTGAGCATTTAAACTTGCTACTAAAGCGCTATTAAGTTGAGTTGCTCTGTGGTAAGACTCTAATGCAAGATCGAATTTACCCATTGCTCTAAATACATGACCTTTCTCTTGGTAACCTCGACTAAAGTCAGGATCAAGTTCAAGTAATGACTTTATGTTCCCAAGAGCTTTCTCAAAATCTCTGTTGTAACGTTGGGATACCGCAAGCAGATAAAGATTTTCTACATTTTTAGGATCTTGCTCGAGCTCCAGAGTCAGCAAAGATATCGCTGATTTAAAATCACCAGTCGTCATCGACTTTTTGATCTNGTCTAGCACAGCATCTTTTGTTCTATATTTTTGTTTATTTTTTTCCATTTTTGGACACATAAAATAATGCCCCTATAAAGGGGCATTATTAATTTCACTATTACTAAAACGTCATTAGAAGTTATAGGTCATACGAACACCCATAGTTCTTGGTGCCGCATAAGANACTCTAGATCTATCGTATGTATATCCTCTTGACAATTCAGCTCGCTCATCAGTTAGGTTATCGATAAACATCTCAGCTCCCCAGGAGTCAGTTGTAACTCCGGCTGTGAGACCTAACATTGTCCAGCTATCGATATGGTCACGATTGATTCTGATAATATCGGAATATGAATCACCAGAATGAGCCATATGAGGCATAATGTGTGCGGTCATACCACCTGATGTCTCCCACTCCCATCGAGCCTGAATATTTGCTTGAAGTTCAGGTGCAAAAGCTAATGAATCACCTTTAACAACATCATTNGAGGCTGTTAGAGTTTCAGTGATTTCAGTATCCAGCATCGAGATTCCAGCGCTTATCGTCAAACCATCTACCGCNTCTGGGACCCAAATCATATCTGCCTCGAGTCCTGAGACTTCAGCATTGGCTGCGTTATCTGAGAAGAATAAATTAGCGACACTTGGATCAAATATAGTTGTTTGCAAACCATCTATTTGAGCAAAGAACGCACTTCCATTTAGCCTCATCCGACCGTCCATCAAGTCAGTTTTCCAGCCAATTTCAGCATTTGTCATCTCATCTGTATCAAACGCATAAGGCACTGTGTATGAACCATCCGGAGTACTAGCACCACCTGGTCTATTTAAAAACCCAGCTCTGTATCCTTCTGATAATGTTGCATAAATGAGCACGTCAGAGGAAGGCGTGTAGGATAGTGTCAATTTAGTGATGACGCCATCATCCTCTCCCTTGTCAGGGATCCCCTCGACTGGCTCACCTTTGTAAATACCATCACCATCATACAAATCAGCGATATTAGTTCCAAACACCTGAGCATCAACACAAGCAGGATTAGCAGATCCGCAGAAGTTATAGAATGATCCACCTGCACTCCCATCGAAGTCCACCGCGATATCATAGTACCGAGCACCTATAGTCACTGCCAATTCATCACTTAGGTCATAGGTTAACTCACCAAATATACCCATTTGCTCATCAGTTCTTTTTACATCATTTCTGAAGATCTCTCCTGGAGCATAAGGATCGTTCGCATATAAATAACCATCACTATAAGAATAGTTCGGACTAGCAAATCCTGGCCCTGTGCCGTCTCCACCCCATCCTTGTGCCATAGTACTGCCAGGATATGTGAAGCTAACACGCTCTGTAACCGTTGTATCACTGAAGAAAGCTCCCGCGGTATATCTCATCGAATTGTCTGGATCAGAGGATACTCGAATCTCATGNGTAGTNACTTCAGCTTCTGANTGACTTGGCGCATATAAATTAGGCGCATAGCAGGTACCTGTCTGATCACCATAGGTAACAGAATAGTCGCAGACATAGTATGGAAGATACTGACCTATAAACAAATAATCAGTGTAGCCGATCACTTGGTCTGTAGTTCTTTCAGTAAATGCACCAGTGTATACAACGTCTAATCCNGCCATCCGGCCTGTGAATGTCCAACTAGTGTTATCAATTTTATCTTCGATCATCTCATCGGTGTATCTTTGAATCTCTAAATCTCCTAAATCTGGATCAGCAAAAAATACGCCGTCTGACTCTATTTCTTGAGTCGTATGAGATATCAATACATCCCAATCATTACTCAAGTTAATCAAAGCACTTAATCTGGCTCCAGTATAAGTCAGATCATTAATATCATCCTCTACGAGATCTGCGTTGTCTGCCGCTAAAAACGTAACATTCGGTAAATCTACATATCCGTCACCGTCTGAGTCAGTAAGAGCNCCGCCAGCTTGGAATCCAGTTCGAGCAGCACTAACAGGAACACCATTACTTCTCATAAACCCTTCAACCCTGAATCTAGCACTTTGCTCCGCAGTTTGTGTTCCATGAACATTATCAATGTAGCCGCCTTTATTATCATTATAAAAAACACCACGTAACGTGACGTTATCACTCACAGGTAGGTTATACATAGCCTCAAAATTATTATTAGTTTCTCCTTCACTNATAGTTGAAGCACCAATTTTAAGTCGTCCGTATACACCAGACGGATCAGGCTTATTCGTAATCAAACGAACCGTTCCCGCTTGAGATCCGGCGCCGAATAGTGTTCCTTGTGGACCGGCAAGAACTTCTACTCTGTTCATATCCGCAGCATAAATATCCAGATTTCTTCCNGGTTGCGCGAGTGGTTGTTCATCCAAGTAGAAAGCAACGTTTGGGGCCAAACCCGAAACACCNGCTACAGACATTGCTGGAGTAGTTGAAGCAACACCTCGAATGTAGATTGTATTTTGTCCAGGTCCGAGACCACCAGCTGTTACACCAGGAAGTTGCACCAAGTAGTCTTGGAAGTTAGTTACTCCCATTTGATCGATTTTTTCTGATGTCACTGCNGAAACCGCAACAGGAATATCCTGAGTACTTGCTGCAGATTTAGTGGCAGTTACAATCACCTCTTCAATAGCTTGCGAAGACGCTAAACTCGCACCAGACGCAGCAATACCNGCCGCGATAACCGATGCTACTGCATGGTTAACTTTCTTTTTCTGAAACATGTGTTTCCCCCTAATAGAAATAATTTTTATAGTTTTACTTCACTACTATACCACTATCTCAATATGTTTCCAGTCGAGCTCGAATTCACAAATGTCAGAAAAGTGAGAAAAGCCCTAAACTAAGTTAATTTTCTCTCGAGTAATATTGATCAACTTTTTCTTGTATAACTTACCAAGCGCTTGCTTATATTGTTTCTTTGAAACACGGAATTTGTCATAAATCACTTTTGGATTTGACNTATCGGTNATGTCTAAAGTACCNCTGGATTCAGATAAACAATTNAGAATTAGTCGCTCTAGCTCATCATGANACTCTCGGTTATTTTTTGAGATTATCAGATCAATCTTTTTATCATNACGGATTGTTTTGATATATCCNATTAGGTTCTCTCCTATTTTGAGTGATCTGTANGCATCNTGCTCAAACAACAAACCTAAGAATTGATTATTTATTATGGCCTTAAAACCTAAGTCAGTTCTCTCCCAAATCTTAAGATCTACTTTTTGNCCAACCTCAAAAGAATCGGATTCCTCAAGNAAATGACGGTTTAACTTTGTTGATGCTGTTAATCGCTGAGAATATTTATCCAGATAAACAAAAGCTATACAAGTTGATCCTGCCCTGAGCTTTTTTCGTTGTTCATTAAACGGAACAAATAAATCTTTATCAATTCCCAAATCTAGAAATGCACCAANATCATTTACNCTGACNACTCTGAATAAACCACAATCACCGACTTCTGCAATTGGCCTTTTCGTGGTTACGGCGATCTCATCTGCTGACGGTCTGTAGACGAATACCTCTATCAACATACCAATTTTGGAATCGTTAGGTGCCTCGTCGATAGGTAACCATAGCTCTCCAAACCCCGCGCCATCCAAAACAAGACTCTGATCAGACTTTGATAAAATCTCTACCTCACAAATTTTCCCAAGCGAAACCATAAAATACCTTCCAATTGTTGTAATTATACAAGGATTAAAATAGAAAAATGATTTAAAGTGTTGGATCTCATTTAAAAGTAAGCGCATCAAAAAATTCCATTGGTCTTTTACACAATGGATTCATTAATTTATAAGGTACCTGTGTTTTCTAAAGACTTTTACAATGTGTGGATCCTATTTTTAGTAGGAAGTCTCTCGGCTTCCGTGCTTCCTTTAATGCATTCTGTAAGTTCTCTGGCTGGAAATAATTTAGTTACTTCAATGTCCTATGCGACCGCGCCAATATCATTGATGATAGTAGGCACCGCATTGAGCGTTGTGTTAGCAACATCTTCGATGAAATATCTGGGAAGAAAAAAGGGGTTGATGCTTTTATTGAGCACTGGCTTTTGTGCTTGTCTGCTGGCGGCTCTGGCTTTAGAAATTAAAAATTTTTATTTGCTCTGTCTCGCATCCTTTTTACTTGGAGCATTGAATGCCACAATTCATCAAATGCGATTTGTTGCAATTGAAGCAGTAGCAGAAACACAGCACGCTACTGCGGCCGCAATATTTATGAGCAGTGGAATCATTGCTGCATTTTTGGGCCCTGAAGTTGGCTTTTTGGGAAGAGAGATCTTCGCAGTTGAATTTAAAGGTTCTTTTCTGCTTGCTGCATGTCTTGTGTTTGCATCAATGGTTTCCCTTCTCTTCTTTAATGAATTCACGAAGAAAATTATTGAGGTAAAACCTGCAAGGATCAAGACCAGCAAGTTATTGTCAAATCCAATGTTTTGTCTGGCCCTCGCAAGCGGATCGACCTCATATCTCGTTATGTCTTTTATCATGGTCGGGACACCTTTAAGTATGCATGAAATGCACGGCCATTCGCTTGAGAGCACGAAGTGGGTGATCCAGAGCCATATCGCTGCGATGTTTTTACCCACTTTTTTTACACCATTTTTAACTAAGATATTAGGTGTTAGAAAACTGACAACATTAGGTTTAATACTTTTTTGCTTAGCATCTTTTGTTGGTTTTTCTGACAGCTCCACAATTAGCTTTTGGATACACCTAGTTTTGCTGGGGCTTGGTTGGAACTTTTTATTTTTTTCTGCAACTACGATTCTTCCTCAAACTTATGCACCAGAGCATAAATTCAAAGCTCAGACAATAAATGATACAGTGGTATTAAGTTTTCAAGCATTTGCGGCGCTCTCTGCTGGCCTTGCTTTAAATTATTTTGGCTGGAAATCAATGATAGTTCTCTGTGTCATACCAATATTTTTGATGATAATAGTTTTGTTTTGGGAACGAGGTCTTAAAAACAAGCTGAACAATATTTAGTAAGCGAGTATATATGAGGAAAACAGCGATTTTTGGTAAAAAGAACTGTATTGAGAAAATCGATCTTGAATCTGTATCTCCAATTTGGAGATCTGAACTCCCAGTTGGGTTTACACCCTTTGCCATAACACAGTATGAGGAATATATTATCGTGTTTAGCACGAAGATATTTTCCCAGAAAATAAGCTGTTTCCGAAAAAACTCGGGAACTAATTTATGGCACAGAGACAAGCAACAAATTTATGAACATGACCCATTCACACCTTTATATATGGGCAAATATCTTTATTACCTAGCTAAGCGCGACACAGTAGCAAAACTTTGCTGTGAGACGGGCAAAATTATATTTAGAAAACCGTTTAAAAAACCTTTATTTAGCTCTTATCAAATGTTCATCACAAATCAGTCATTATTTCTGTTTTCCAAGAAAGAAGTTTTATCTGTTGATATTGATACTGGCAACATCAGCAGAGATGACAAGTTATCAGATAAATTTAATACTAAAGAAATCGAAGCAAGTCTGGGTAATGGCTCATCATTTTTATCAGTAATTCAAAGCACCCACCCTTCAAATGACGGTGGCGCTGGGGCCGGTGGTGGCGGAGATGGCGGGGGTTGAGGTTAAACTAACGCTCATCTTCTTTTCCCTAATGAAGCTCCTTTATAACATCTATAAACTTCTGAAAATCTCTTCGAAAACTTGTCTGTGTGCCATCCTCTCGTGTAATAGGTGTCGTCACAAAACCCTCACCAAATTTCATTAGATTTGCACTATCTAAGAAATCCGAGACAGCTAATAATATATAAAAGTTTTCTATTTCCGTAAGCCATCCGAATTCTCCAAAATCCTGAACTGATCCTCC
>PALW01000021.1 GCA_002710745.1 Porticoccaceae bacterium | reverse complement strand
CTAGATTCAAAAAGAATGGTAAAATCGAACTGATGCACACTTTGAATGGATCTGGTTTGGCGGTGGGTAGAACTTTGCTTGCAGTAATGGAGAACTACCAAGAAGAGGGTGGTAGAAGGATAAAGATACCAACTGTGCTTCAAGGGTACATGAACGGGTCTGAATATATTTCCGGTTCAAAAGGGTAATCCTTTGAGTCAATTTGATTATGATTTATTTGTCATAGGTGCGGGCTCTGGCGGAGTCAGAGCGGCCAGAATGGCAGCAGATAAGGGGCTATCTGTGGGCGTTGCAGAGGAGCGCTTTCTTGGTGGCACGTGTGTGAACGTAGGATGTGTACCTAAAAAATTGTTTGTAATAGCCTCACAGTTCCCATCAAAATTTAAGCTTAGTGAGAGTTTTGGATGGCAGACTGCTGCAAATCTATCTTTTTCGTGGGAGATTTTGAAACAAAACAAAGATAAAGAAATTGCGAGACTGAATAAAATCTATGATGGTCTTTTAAGTAATTCGGGAGCAAAACTTTATCATGATAGCGCGAGCTTTTTGGATGAACATACCTTAAACATTGGCGACAAAAAAGTTACTGCGGAAAAGATTTTAATCGCGACTGGCAGTCATTCAAGACAACCAACATTTAAAGGTAATGAGCATGTAGTTCATTCCGATCATATGTTTGCTATTGAAAAGTTGCCAAAAAAATTACTCATAATTGGTGCTGGTTACATTGCTATTGAGTTCGCGTGTCTTATGAATAAGTTAGGAGTTGATGTAATTCTTATAAATAGAAGCCAAGAGATCCTGAGAGCTTTTGACCGAGAAATGGTAGGTAAAATCACACAATCAATGATCGCTCAAGGTATCGATATACAGCTTAATGATGAAATTTCTAATATAGAAAAAGCAAATGGTTCCCTCAGTATCCAAACCAAGAATGGGTTCCAGATTCGGGCTGATATGGTTTTAAGTGCAATTGGGAGATCTCCAAATCTCGCAAATCTCAAAATTGATAATATTGATTTGAAATTAAATCAATATGGAGCTATTGAAGTAAATCAGCACTATGAAACGAATGTAGGTAATATTTACGCACTTGGTGATGTGATTGATCGATATCAACTAACACCAGTGGCTATAAGTGAGGCCATGGTGCTAGTTGAAAATTTAATTGGCGCTAGGAAAACATTTGATTATGAAAACATACCGACAGCAATTTTTAGCAGTCCTGAATTCGCAACAGTTGGTTTGAGCGAAGAGATTGCTCGCCAAAAATTTAATGAAATTGAGATTTTTGTAAGCTCATTTAACTCTTTGTCAACCTCCCTTTCTGATCAAAAAAGCCAGATAACTGTTAAATTAATTGTTAAAAAAACCGACAATAAAGTAGTTGGTTGTCATATGGTTGGAGATCATGCGGCTGAAATTATTCAAGGTATGGCTGTAGCAATAAAAGCTGGAGCGACGAAAGAAGTCTTCGACAATACTGTGGGAATACATCCATCAACGGCGGAAGAATTTGTTACCTTAAGATCTGTAACTCGTTAAAAATTCGATTTAGCCTTCTCAAGCAAGCTCATGATCATGTGTTTCAAATCACTTAGAATTGATTTTTTATCATCCTTTTTAGAGGTAATTGCTATCAGGAGAATGGCATGAGTCACTTCAAGCCACGTTTGACTCAGTCTTGATAATGTTAATGGGTTTGAGGAAATACTGAGCCTTTTAAATATTTTAGACATAGTAAATATAATTTTCTCATCGTGCTCTTCATCTAATTCCTTTAACTCAGGGACTC
The DNA here is from genome assembly GCA_002710745.1 of Porticoccaceae bacterium. Lineage (GTDB taxonomy): Bacteria > Pseudomonadota > Gammaproteobacteria > Pseudomonadales > Porticoccaceae > AAA300-D14. The sequence continues at coordinate 33,909 of PALW01000021.1, read as the reverse complement.
CAGACATTAATTGTACAAGGGGCAAAATACCCTCCTGATCTGTATAAACATTTAGCATTCTATCGATACTGTAATTAGTAAAATCTCGTAAGGAAACGTCTTTCAACGAAAAATTATCTATATCGTCCAGTGCATAATCAATTTCATTTAACCATCTTTGTGATAGGGCAAATAGTATTGAGTACTTGTTTGGAAAATAGTGATACAGAGTGCCAACCGATATACCCGTTTTATTAGCAATAAGTATAGTTGTGAGATCATCCTGACCAACTGTCCCTAACAGTTTTGCNGTGACAGATAGTATCATCTCCCTCTTTTCGAGTGCTCGTTGTTGCATAGGAAGATTTCTCGGCGCTANTATTCTTGGCATTTCAGATGCTCCTATGACTAAAATCTGTCGCGCAATGTGTAATAAAGCATTCCAGCAACCATTCCTGGCCAGCGNAGAAGTGTTCCGCCNGGGAACTTCANTGTTGGAAGANCTGAAANTACGTTAAATCGTGAGGGATCCCCTGAAATAGCCTCTGATACAAGTTTTCCCGCAAGNGTCGAAGCTGCAATNCCATGACCTGAATAACCCTGCATAAACCATACATTATTGGATAAACAGCCAAAGTGAGGNAGCCTATTAAGAGTGATTGCTAATGTCCCACCCCAACCATNCTCTACTGCTACGGTCGCAAGTTGCGGGTAAATCTTTAACATATACCTTTGCACAAATCTTTTTATATCTTTTGGAAATCTTTTTGTATAGTTTTCTCCTCCTCCAAAGATAAGGCGATTATCTCCAGATAATTTCCAATAATTAATTACAAATCTAGTATCAGACATTGAAGTATCAAGAGGAATTATGGTTTTGGCTAGTTTCTCGTCCAATCTCTCAGTTGCAATTACAAAATTGTTTATTGGCATTATATAACCATTGATTTTCGGCTCCAGATTTTTTATGTAACCATTACATGCAATAATCAGATGATCACATCTAACACTTCCAAAATCTGTTTTAACAAGGGTAGGGGAGGAGTTGTATTCGGTTACCAAAGACTCCCCATATACTTTAACGCCAGCTTTAGTCGCAGCCAATGTAAGTCCTTGTAGATAATTCAATGGATGGAGATGACATGAGTGATTTTCGATTACACCACCATAAAAAACATCAGTTCCAATGTATTCTTGCAAGCAATCTCTTTCTATATAAGTTCCCGAGAAATTATAGTGCTTGTTGAGATGCTCAACTTCTTCTTGCAAATCTGAGCACAGTGACTTTTTGTGAGCAAAGTGGATATCCCCATGTTTCAGGTCACACTCAATAGAATGCTCATTTATAAGGTTCTTTACAGTGTCTACAGCCTCAATACTCATGTCCCAAAGGGTCTTAGCTTTGTGCCATCCGAATTTTTTTTCCAAGTAAAATTGATCAACCCTTTGACCGATTCCGACATGACCTCCATTCCTACCAGAAGCACCATATCCGGGTTGGTTAGCCTCTAAAACCACTACTTTGTAGCCTAGATTAGCAAGGTGGAGTGCTGACGATATTCCAGTGAATCCTCCGCCAATAATACAGATATCTGTATCGATGTCGGACTGCAATTTGTCATATATAACTTTTGATTTCGCAGTTGCAGTGTAATACGAATCCATTACTACCTCTCTTTGCTTTCATTGACATTAACATTTAATTGAATAATAATTCAATAAATTTCGAATATTTATTCAATTTATGCCAAAAGATAGCAAAAGTAAAATTAGTGACTGGATTAACAGTAATAAGATTACTGAAATCGAGTGTCTCGTGCCAGATATGACTGGGAACGCGCGTGGTAAGTTTATTCCTGCAAACAAGTTCCTTAAGCAAGAAAGTAGATTACCTGAGGGAATTCTTGCTCAAACCGTAACAGGGGAGTATTCAGACGATTTCTGGGATCTACTTGGAACAATCGATGGGGATATGCTTTTGGAGCCAGATCCAGCAACAATAAGAATGGTTCCATGGGCAAATGAGGTTACCGGTCAAATAATACATGATTGCTATACAAAGGATGGTAAACCTCATGAATTTTCAAGTAGAGCAATCTTAAAGAAAATACTGAAACTTTACGATCAGGAGGGTCTTAAGCCGATTATCGCACCAGAGATGGAGTTTTATCTTGTAGAAAAGAATCCTAATCCTGGGTTGCCACTCAAGCCTCCGATGGGCAGATCGGGAAGGCCTGAAACAGCTAGACAATCCTACAGTATAGATGCAGCCAATGAATTTGAATCATTTGTTGAGGGCATGTACAGCTGTTGTGACAAAATGAATCTAGAGGTGGATACGCTTATTCACGAATCAGGAGCAGCCCAACTAGAGGTTAATTTCGTTCATGGTGAGCCACTGAGCATAGCGGATCAGGTCTTTACATTTAAACGAGCGGTCAGAGAGATTGCATTCAAAGAGGGCATGTACGCTACTTTTATGGCTAAACCCATGGCGAGCGAGCCTGGATCGGCGACTCACATTCATCAGAGCATCCTCGATAAAGAATCAGAAAACAATATATTCAGTGACAAAGAGGGTGGTTACAGCGATCAATTTTTCCACTATCTTGGAGGGTTGCAGAAATATTCTCCCTACGTTATGAGTTTATACGCGCCAAATGTTAACTCTTACCGCCGTTTTACTCGTGAGATATCTGCTCCTATTAATCTTCACTGGGGCTATGATAATAGAACAACTGGCCTGAGAGTTCCTGACTCCGACCCTGTGAATTACCGAGTTGAGAATCGTTTTCCGGGAGCAGACGTTAATCCCTACCTAGCCGTAGCAGCTACACTAGCGAGTGGCTATCTCGGCATGAAGAATTCTATTAAACCAACTGAAGCATATACAGGAAACGCATACGAACAAGATTTTGACGTTCCAAGAACTCTGGAGGAGGCGCTTAGAGGTCTTCAAGAGAACAAAGAGATATCTGAGATATTTGGAGACAAATTTATTCAACTGTATACTTCTATTAAACTAGTTGAGTTTGAGCAGTTTAATAAAGTAATCTCTTCGTGGGAGAGAGAACATCTACTGTTAAATGTATAAAAATCATATATTTAATCTGTTATATTAAATAAAGTTGTAGGTCAATATGCGCATTAATAAAAGGCTTGGAGTATTAGGCGCAGAGATAACAGATGTTAATCTTAATGATAACAATACGTCGCTTTATACAGAAATCCACCATCTGTTGATGGAACATCAAGTTCTATTCTTTCGTGATCAAGATATAAGCCACTCTAGTCATAAAAGGCTTGCGGAAAGTATTGGTTTGGTAAAGCCTCATCCAGCTTATAATACTGTTGAAAACTTTCCTGAAATATCGATTCTTGAGAGCACTGCCGATAGTCCGAGCAAAATAGAGTGTTGGCATAGTGATATGACTTATAGCAACAAACCTCCACTTGGGACAGTTTTGCGTTCAAGAATTATCCCAGAAGTGGGTGGTGACACACTTTGGTCTAGTATGACGGCAGCCTTCAATGGTCTATCCTCCAATATGCAAGAAATGCTAAAAGGACTGAGTGCAGTGCATGATTTTAGCCATGGATTTCAAGAAACGCTGAGTCAACCAGAGGGCAGGAAGAGACTAAAACTGGCAATTAAAGAGAATCCACCGGTAACACATCCAGTCATCAATATTCATCCTATAACGAAGAAGTTCGGGATTTACGTGAATGAACTCTTTACCACTAAAATAACAAACTTACCCAAGTCTGAAAGTGATTATTTATTAAATTTTCTTTTTAATCATATTAAAACGCCTGAATTCACTTGTCGTTTTAACTGGAGTAAGGATGCAGTTGTTATTTGGGACAATCGAAGCACTCAACACAAACCAATAAATGATTATTTTCCCGCTTCAAGACGACTGGAAAGAATTACAATAGAAAGTCCTTAATCAATACTATTTAAGCAAAAAATCTATTATTAGCCTTCCAACCTTTTCGTCATCAGCAGAGAGACGTTTAAGCGATTTCCTTGCTTCCTCCAAATGATTATCGTCGTACAAATCTTCCCTGAGCTTTAATAATTCTAGTGCATATTCAACCGAGAACTCGGGATGACCTTGAAAAGTTAAAACATTATTTCCTATTTTCATCATGACGTTTTGACATGTTTCTGTTGACGCACNTATTTCCGCAGCCTCTGGCGCACTNGTAACCTCGTCTTGATGACTATAAATCAGATTAAATTGANCAAGATTATTTTGTTGTTCGCTTNGGGTAGCTACGGAATGTGCTGTCCTNACTCCAATCTGCCAACCATTTNGTGACTTTTCTACCTTCCCGCCNAAAGATTGAGCGATTATTTGATGTCCAAAACAGATNCCCACAATCTTTTTATTAGAAGAGAATAACTTACCAATAAATTTNTCCAANCTATTTATCCAGTCTACCTTGTCATAAACGCTCAATTTACTNCCNGTAATCAANAACGCATCTTCATCATGTATCGATTCTGGNAATTCACCTTTGTGTGNCTCATAGGTTTTGAAGANTAGGCTAGTTTTAGAGACATTGGATGCNTGCAAAANGCACTCAAACATTGATGGATAGTCACCATAAGTCTTAACAAGCTCAGGCCTGACATCATCCGTGCAAAGAATTCCAATTTTCATTTCTAGGAGCCGAGCTTATGCCGATGAAGGTAACTAACGAGATCTCTTTTAACCTCAGGTGCAAAAATGTATAAACCTATAATGTTTGGCACTGCGATGACAAATACCATTGCATCAGAAAAATCGAGCACTGCAGAAAGCTTTATCATGCAACCTAGGCAAACAAAAAAACAGAAGATGATTTTGAAGATAAGTTCGGAAACTGCACTTTCTCCAAAAATATAAGTCCAACTTTTCAAGCCGTAATAGGCCCACGCAATAGCAGTTGAAAATGCAAACAAAAGAGCGGCAATGCCTAATAGAACTGGAAACCAACCAATATGGTATGCAAAAGCTGCAGAGGTTATCGCAATGCCCTCAAGATCACCAAAAGGGGAACCGTCTGTATACAAAGTTGTAATAATTACAAGCGATGTAAGCGTACAAATAACCATAGTATCGATAAAGGGTTCCAGAAGTGAGACTAGCCCCTCGGTGATTGGTTCATTTGTCTCTACTGCCGAATGTGCTATTGATGCTGTGCCCATCCCAGCTTCATTTGAAAAAGCGGATCTCTGGAATCCAATGATCAGTGCTCCAATAGCACCTCCCGCAAAGCTATTTAGTCCAAATGCACTTTGTATGATTAATTTAAATGCATCGTCAATTGAGTCGAAGCTCAGAATTAAAATTATTAATGCAGCTACCAGATATAATCCAGCCATGGATGGAACAATTTTTGAAGCAGCTTTTGCAATGGATTTGATGCCACCGATAATAACAAGCCCAACAGCTCCAGCTAGAATAATCCCAAATAACCATCCTTTATCTGCAAAAAAACTACTTTCGCCACCTGTTATTGACAGAAATTGAACATATGCCTGATTTGACTGAAACATATTGCCTATACCAAAACAGCCTATTACTAATGAAATCGCATAAAATGAACCAAGCAGTTTCCCAAGACCGGGATATCCTCTGATGGAAAGGCAGTGCTCTAAATAATACATTGGCCCGCCAGACACTGACCCATCAGCATTGGATTTCCTATATTTGACTCCTAATGTGCACTCAACAAACTTTGTAGACATGCCGAGAAACCCTGCCAGAAAGAGCCAAAACGCCGCTCCTGGACCTCCAATAGATATAGCGACGGCAACTCCTCCAATATTACCAATTCCGACAGTTCCTGAGATAGCAGTTGATAATGCTTGAAAGTGGGTGATTTCACCCTGAGCACCCTTGGTTTTTTCTGAGGAACCGAACACTAATCTTAATGCAGCAGGGAAGGCTCTTATATTGATAAATCCATAGTAAAAAGTAAAAAATGTAGCTGCTGTTACAAGCCATAGAACAATAATAGGAAAATCATTACCAAAAATTGGTATTTTATAGAATATAAAATCTGAAAGACCTGAAGAAAATGGTTGTACAAACCGATCAATCTGTTGATCCAAAGAAGCCATGAATTATCCTTTCGTAATTAAAGAGAAGTTTTTCAGTAAAGTTTGCAAAGTGATTGCGTGAGTTTAATTAATTAATATTAATTAATCACGTTTTGTTGTATGTTTCAGAATTATTACAGTTATAAGATATCAAAGCTCTCATATTGGCGCAAAAATTTTGAATAAACTATTTAATGAATTGACTCCAGTATTTAACAAAATGTCAAAGCATGATTTAACGCAGGCTAACTCGGTAGATCTTATGGACAGAGTTGATAGTAAATTTATATTTCTAGCCTCAGAGTTACATGAAATATTAAATCAATGCATGGAGTCATATTCTTTGCTCGAAATCATGAATGAAAATTTATTTGAGTATAAAAACACCTATTTCGACTCACCAAAGTACCACTTTTATCTGACTCATCACAATAAAAAATTGAACAGAAAAAAAGTACGGATACGCAGTTATGTCAGCAGCGAGAAGCATTTTTTAGAAATTAAGCAGAAAACAAATAAGGGCAGAACAATAAAAGTAAGAGAAGAGATTACCGAAATCAATAGAAACGCGGTTTCTCATAATAGACAATTTCTTCGAGAGGAGGGAGTTGAAAATTGTGAATGTCTAGAACCAAAGCAATATTGTAATTACCATAGATTTAGTTTGATGGATAATTCATCAACAGAAAGACTCACGTTTGATCTAGGTACCAACTATAATTGCTCTGGTAGTGGGTCATATTATACTCCAGGCAATAATAGAAACTTCTCTCTTGGAAATATAGTAATTGCCGAGTTAAAACAGTCAAAGCTCGAGCGTCGGTCAACTTTCTATAAAGTAATGAGAGAGAGGGGATATCGCCCAAATGGGTTTAGTAAGTATTGTATGGGAATTGCACTATCACGTGATCTAGCTCTTAAATCGAACCGATTTAAGCGCAATATGTTAAAAATTCAACAAGAGGTTCAATGAAATGAGTGAAATGCACAATCTTTTAGGAGGAGTTTTTTTTAAACTGCTCTTGATAAACATAACTTTCTTGATAGTTCTATTACGACTGATATTCTTCCGATTTTCTAAAGATCGTGACTCTTTATTTGGTTTTTTTATTTTTGGAAATGGCGTTTTTATTGTCACTCATCTTCTCCAAGGGGTAGAAATATCATTAGGATTCGCATTCGGATTATTTGCAATTTTTGCAATGCTTAGGTACCGGACAGAATCAATTTCTATACGCAATATGACGTATCTTTTTTTGGTGATTGTGATTTCTCTCGTAAATGGCGTGGCTCCATTAGATTATTTGAGCCTAATAACAGTCAATGTAACCGCTTTAGCTCTGGTAATACTTGCGGAGACAAATCTATTCGCAACAGATAAACATTTAGTTAAAATTAATTACGAGAAAATTGAAAATATCTCTCCNGAAANGAAGAAAGAATTATTTGAGGATTTATCAAAACGTACCGGCCTNTCAGTNNGTGAGGTGAAAGTTGTTGATATTGATTTTTTAAATGATACTGCGAACATCGAGGTATATTATAAGGATTCCAAAAATTAAATTTTTTAGTCGAAGCGAGCATTAATAAGATGGTAGCCAGAAGAATCTTTTTATGTATTTCAGTCACTTTTTGTCATATGTCCTTTGGCGATGATATAAATATTTCTTTTTTAGANTCACTTGAGGTGAGTGGAAGAATCCATATTGATGGTGATAATTTCAACGGTATTTTTAGAGAACAATCAAATACATCAGTGTCTAAATTAGAATTACGCAGAGCGAGATTGGCATTTGATTTTGGGTTCTCTGATAATTGGTCCTCAAAAGTTCAAATAGCCGTCAATGAAAACAATAAAAGTATTGTGATAAAGGATATGTTTGTTGAATACAAAGGCTGGGATTTCGCAGAAATCAAGATTGGAAAATCAAAAGAGCCTTTTGGTCTAGAGCGTTTAACGAGTTCAAAGAACACTTTGTTTATTGAGAGAAGCATAACTTCAAATATTTTCTCACTCGGCCGCAGTCAGGGATTAAATTTGACGGCAAACGGCGATAATCACACATGGAGTGGTGGGATCTATAAGGTTGAAAAGGGACCCAAGATTCGTTCTGATGGTGGCCTAGCCGTTACTCAGAGATTTACCTACAACCCATTCATGATCGAAAATGGATTCTCACATCTTGGTGTGTCATTCTCATATAGGCAGCTTGAGGGCTCTGATTATGAATTGAAGTCAAATGGCGGCGTTTTTACATCATATAATCTATTGAATACGCCTTTAATCGCGACCGATTCATTAAAGCAATGGGGCGGTGAACTTGCTATTGGATTTGATACCCTATCTTTTCAAACCGAATACCAAAACCAGGATATCAAAGCTTTAGACCGCGCACTCGATCTCGAATTTGAGAGCTTTTATTCTCAAATATCATATTTTCTAACAAGGGATAAAAGACGATATAGAGATGGTAAATTCGTTTCAGTCAAGCCTACATCATCATCGGGAGCAGTTGAATTAAGTGCGAGGTATGCAATNGTGAAAAATAATGCAACTTGGGATTTCGACGAAATACAAGATATCTCACAAGCGACTATAGGCTTAAATTTTTATATAAATAAAGACTTTAAATTAATGCTTAATTTGCTTGATATTGAAGCAGATTACACAAACAGTAAAGAAAGTGGNAAAGCTGCTTCAATACGTTTGCAGTTTCTTTTGTAAGACNATTAAGCTCTNGCANNAATTAGAGTAGTTTNTTANAGATANTNATTAAAATANTGATTAATCACACTTTTCTATCTTTNCCTGTTATAGCGCGCTCTTTCATNTCNGATTGAATATAAACCTGATCAGTTGTACCCATACTTGAGTGACCCAAATCATCCGCCATATGCTTTAATGGACGAGTCGCNATGTCTTCAGATGCCCCAGTATGCCTTAACCAATGAGTTGTTGCAGATTGAAGTGCTTTAGATTCCTCTCTATAGCCTTTCTTTTTCATCATCTCATAAGTATTATCGAATGCTTCCTGAACTATGTTTCTTAATTGTCTTGATGTCATTCCACCTAAACCTCGATTTTTGGAGACGATTGGGTCTTTAGCTGAAAAGCTTGTACTAATGCTTGCTCTATATGATTCATAGCGTTTTATATAGGGGAAGAGGGCATTTGGAACAGAAATATCTCTTATTTTATTACCCTTTCCCAAGACTTTTAGCCATTGATTTCCTTGATTATCTTCCCAAAAGTGTTCCCATATTGGGTTCCAATTTTTACGAACGGATAATTCAGAAATCCTCAAATAAAGACTTTTTAAAAGAGCAACTAAAAATAGCATTCTTTCATATTTTGAGTCTTGGTCAGCAGCCTGTTCACAACAACTTAAAACGTAATCCCATTGCAGTTTAGATAGTCTCTTAACCGAGGTTTGTGTTGTGCCTTTTAGAAGATAGGGAGATTGTTTCCTTATCGCAGGTATGGGATTACCGAACGTATAGCCCTCATAAGTCAGATAATCGTAGAAACTTGATATTGCGGAGAAACATATTTTCATTGCCTCTCCAGAGAGTTCATGAGATCTCTTGATTACGTTTGGAGAAGAGCTATTTTCTATTTGTTTTTTTCTATCATATTTACTTATTTTAATTGCAAAAGGCCGCCATTTTTCATTAATCCTATATTCTCCGCTTACCAATTTAAATCGGGTTTGAACCGAATCTGAAACCCAAGATTTTGGTGGCTTCTTTGCAAAATCAAAATATCTTTCAAGATCTTGACGCGTTAGTTGATTGATAGTTTTTTCCTGTTGACTCCATGACCAGAGAAGAAACCGCTCGATCTCATTCCTATAGGAGCGATACGTTGCCTCACTTTTACGACCATAACTCCTAAGAAACGATTGGGACTGTATTACATCATCGACAAGCGATGGTATTCTCAGAGATAAATCGTCTATATAATGTTTTGTATCAGGATACTCATCAAGCATTCGAAGTCCAATTGGCAATCTTGCGAAGTTGTCTAATGAGTCGAAAACAGGACAAAGATCAAATTTCATATATAAACTCGTATACATACTTGAACACATTATAAGAAAACTAATTCATTATTTCCACTAATTAATATTATCGGATTTAACATTTGTATTTTAACAGTCATGATCCATCCTTTTAATATTAAAGATCTGATACACTGGAACGGCGATGGTTAACTTTTCTATTTTACCTTTAAAAAACCGAATTTTTGTTGCGGTGCTCATTACTTTGCTAATTGCACCATTTTATAAAAATGTGTTTTCTGATGATGACTCAGTCAATAGTTCCGATTCCACTCGTCCGTTTTTTGAGCCTATAGTCTCTGATAAAGACCAAGGCGCTTTGTATAAAGAAATAGTAAATAANCTACTCTCCCGACATTATAAAAAACTATTATTAAACGACTCCCTCTCCAAAGATCACCTGGCTAGATATATAAAGTTTCTCGACCCTGGCAAGAATTATTTCCTTAAAGANGACATAACTTCATTTCAAAAATGGTCAACCAAGCTGGATGACTATGCAAAAACAGGTGAAATTCAACCAGGTTTTGATATCTTTAATGTTTTTAAGAAACGTTACGTTGATCGATTAAACTATAATCTGACTTTGTTNAAAGATGAAGCTCATGNTTTCAATTTNGATACCAATCAAACAATATCTTTTGATATAGATTTAAAAGATTGGTTCTCCACGAAAAANGTTAGTGACGAATTCTGGGAAAANCGTCTTACCGATTTGATGATTCGACAATTTTTAAATGATGAGGAGANGAAAGAGATTGAAGCGAGAGAAACNCTTATCAAAAGATATGANAATCAGATNCGACTGATTTCACAGAGAGATTCCAGAGATGTCTTTCAACTATATGTCAACGCGTTTGCATCACTATTTGATCCACATACANGCTATTTTAGTCCCAGAACTAACGAAAATTTCCAAATAANTATGTCTTTATCCCTTGAAGGTATTGGGGCCGAACTGACGACAGAAGACGAATATACAAAGGTAAATAGAGTTGTTCCTGGCGGTCCTGCAGATTTGCAGGGTGATCTTAAGGCAGAAGATCGGATTGTCGGAGTTGGACAGCAAAACGAAGACGTAGTAGACGTTATTGGCTGGAGACTTGATGAAGTCGTTGACTTAATACGTGGAGCCAAGAACACAATTGTAAGACTTGAATATATACCCTCCTCTAGCGAACGAACAAATACTAAAACGATATCGATCGTCCGTGATACTGTTAAGCTGGAAGANCGTGCTACGCAGAGCCAAATCATAAATATTAACAATNCATCAGGTAATTTTGACATCGGTATAATTGAAATCCCCGCATTTTATATGGATTTCGAGGGCTACAGAGCGCGAGACCCGAATTATAGAAGTACTTCGAAGGATGTTTTTAAAATCGTAAATGAGTTTAAAGCGAACAATAGTGTAGACGGAATCGTTTTGGATCTTAGAGGAAATGGTGGTGGCGCTCTCTTCGAAGCGACTTCATTAACAGATCTTTTCATAAATTATGGGCCCGTGGTTCAAATCAAAGATGTATCTGGTCTAATATATAAAAATAATAAAGCGAAGAGACGAGCTATATATGACAAACCTTTACTCGTTTTAATCGACAGACTAAGTGCATCAGCATCTGAAATTGTTGCAGGAGCACTTCAAGACTATGGCAGAGCAATCATAGTGGGCACTCAAAGCTATGGAAAAGGAACTGTTCAGGAGTTATCGCCAGTTAAGCTTGGCCAAATGAAACAAACTATCTCAAAATTTTACCGAGTATCTGGGGAGAGTACTCAAAGTCGAGGAGTCATTCCTGATATCTCGCTACCCTCTATAATTAGTGTTGATGAGGTTGGTGAAAGTCAAAAGGACAATGCGCTTGAGTGGGATAAAATAGCGCGAGTGGGCTATTATCAAAAATCTGGAAATACTATTGTTGATAATCTAAACGAACTGAGAGAATTGAGTTTGAATCGACGAGACTCAGATCCAAACATGATGAGCTTGATAAAAAAAATCGCACTAAGTAACGATTTAAGTGCCGAGAAAACTTTATCTTTAAATTTAGATCTCAGGAAAGCGAGATCTGAAATTTGGGATGAGCAAGTTTTTGCGATTGAAAATAGCCGAAGGACTGCTCTTAATATTGAACCATTCGATACTATTGATGAGTGGCAAGGTTATCTCGAGGATTTAGACGAGCAAGGAGAATCAGGTTTACCGATAAGCGAGACAGATCCAATACTTTTTGAATCATCTCGTATTTTAGCAGACCAAATCTCTTTTGAACAAAAACAAACGAGCTATTGGAACTAAGAAATGTCAAATGATCGAATTAGAACTATGTCTTTTAATGTGAATGGAATCCGATCTAGATTAAATCAACTTGAGATTATCTTAAAGAAGCATTCTCCGACAATTGTTGGCTTGCAGGAGATCAAGGTTAGTGATGAAGAATTTCCGATTCAGGCCATCACAAAAATGGGTTATGAGGTATCCTACTTTGGTCAAAAAGGTCATTACGGAGTAGCTTTGTTGAGCAAAACCTCTCCAATAAATGTGATGAAAGGATTCCCAACTGATAATGACGAATCTCAAAAAAGATTTATACACGGGCATTATCAGTACGGTTCTGAGACCATCCACGTAATAAACGGCTACTTTCCTCAAGGCGAAAATCGNTCGCATCCTACCAAATTTCCTGCAAAAGAGAAGTTTTATTCAGATCTCAAAANCTATTTGAGAGATAANTTTAATAAAAATGACTACGTGGTAGTGATGGGAGACATGAATGTTGCGCCTAAGGACATTGATATTGGTATAGGTCCAGATAACATGAAGCGTTGGTTACAAAGTGGAATATGTTGTTTTTTGCCTGAGGAGAGAAGTTGGTTAGATTCGATAATGTCTTATCCTTTATTTGACACATATAGACGATTGAATTGTGATAGGCTCNAATATAGCTGGTTCGATTACAGGAGCCGTGGATTTGATCAAGATCCTAAAAGAGGTTTAAGGATTGATTTAATCTTATCTTCTGAACTACTTTTTTCTAGAATACTAAATGCAGGTATCGATGTTGGTGCGAGAGGGCTTGAAAAACCCTCAGATCACTGCCCTATTTGGGCAGATTTTCAATTACCTTAGTCAACTGTTTAACTATTTAGGCGTTATGGTCTTTATATATGGTCAAATATTCAATAACATTAAACGCAATCGTATCTTTTTTTTTCTTAGCTTCATTTTCTCTAGCAGAGACTGCCTGCGCTGAAGACACTTTAGTTGAGGAGGTCAATTATATTAAGGTGTCTAGTGACAACGCAAAGGGCTCACAAAATGATCTTGTTTTAGGTGCTACTTCAAAAGTGAAAGATAGAGTCAAGGTTGATTCTTCACTGTCAAAGAAAGTTATCAACACCCCAGCATACATAGTAACTCAACAGAAAAAGAACCAGAATTACAACGTACAACCAATTTTTCTAATTAGGGATTCAGATGGCGAGAGAAATTAAGATAATTAGAGAATCCAAAGGCCAATCGGCTCCAATTTTATCCTCGCGAAGGGACAGTTCAAACTCTGACATGAGAGATACAAAAATCGAGGATTTCTTAAAAGACGTTTCTATCAGAGCTTTTAACATCTGTGTTGTTAGCTGCAATAATAAAGATGATGCCCATGATATTGTCCAAAATTCAATGTGCAAATTAGTTGAAAAGTACAAACATAACCCTTCGAATCAGTGGAAACCTCTCTTTTATACTATTTTGAGAAATAAATTAAATGATTATTATCGAAAAAAGGCACTTAGTAACAGGATTTTTGCTAGTCGTAACACTGATGAAGAATATGAAGAGACAGTGAGCTACTCGCCTAATCCATCTGACCAATCAAATAATCCTCAAAAATCAATTGAAACAATGGAAAGAAGGTCAGCACTTAAATCCGCATTGTCGATTCTGCCTCGACGACAGCAACAAGCATTTATGTTTCGGTATTGGGAAGGATTCTCAACACGTGAAACGGCTTTGGCTATGAATTGTAGTGAGGGAAGCGTTAAAACGCATTTATCCAGAGCGAATGAGAGACTTAGAGAATTACTAAAAGGTATTTACGATGATTAATGATAAAATTATTGAAGATTTACAAAAGATTGAATCTGATACTCCATCCGAGGATCAATTTCGTTTAGCTCAATCTAGAACGTTAGCGTTACAGGACCTACAGAGTAGGAAATTAAATATTGCAACCCCTTCTCTGTTGCTGTTCTGTATCACCATGTTTATAAATTTCTACACTGATCCAGAAAAAGAATATGAGCAAACAGTAATACAAATATCTGACAATCAAACTATTTATGGCCAGCTTATAGACGAGGACTCGCCATTCTACTATTGGTTAAACATATATGACCAATTTTAAAACTATTACTTTATAACGCTTGCTCAAACTCGGGTAGCTGCTTAAAGAGATCCCCAACCAAACCGTAGTCTGCCACTGAAAATATCGGCGCCTCATCGTCCTTATTGATTGCTGCAATAACTTTACTATCTTTCATTCCTGCCAGGTGTTGAATAGCACCCGATATTCCGACTGCGATATAAAGATCTGGAGCGACAATTTTACCAGTTTGACCGACTTGCATATCATTTGGAACAAAACCCGCATCTACCGCAGCCCTCGAAGCCCCAATCGCCGCACCGAGCTTATCTGCAATTCCATCTAGTAAGGCAAAATTCTCACCACTCCCCATCCCTCTTCCACCAGAGATTACGATACCTGCAGCAGTTAGCTCTGGCCTGTCCGACTTTGCAACTTCTTCACTAACAAAACTGGCGAGGCCTAAATCACTTAATGCTTCAATACTGACTACTTCTGCAGATCCTCCCTCACTATTGGCAGCATCAAAAGCGGTACTTCTAATTGTTATAACCTTTTTTGTATCTGAACTCTTAATGGTAGCAATTACATTTCCCGCATAAATCGGTCGTTTAAAGGTGCTTTCATCCAAAATTGCAGACACATCTGATATAGCTTGAACGTCAATATGAGCAGCCAGCCTAGGCATAATATTCTTCGAATTAGTGGTAGAAGTCGCCAATATGTGGTCAAAATCTTCAACAATAGTTGCTAAAAGATTAGCTGTGTTTTCTGCCATCGCATTATCATAGTCTGGCGAATCACATACCAAGACAGTTGATAACCCCTCGATCTTACAACACTGACTTACTACGTCGTGACAATCGCTGCCAGCAACAAACATAGAAATATTGTTGCTCAGCTCCTTTGCTGCAGTCACAGCACTGAGTGTTAGCTGATTTAATTCTTTATTATCGTGTTCTGCAATTATTAAAACGCTCATTAAATTACCTTCGCCTCGTTCTTAAGTTTGTCGATCAGTTGCGCTACATCATCTACCTTTATACCAGCTTTTCGCTCTGGTGGCAGTTCTACTCCGATCAATTCAACGCGATTTTCAGCATCAACGCCTAAATCAGCAATTGGAATGATATCAATGGGCTTTTTCTTCGCTTTCATTATATTCGGCAAAGAGGCATATCTTGGTTCATTCAATCTTAGATCCGCCGTAACCACTGCGGGAGTTTTCAGCCCTAAAGTTTGCAAACCCCCATCTACCTCTCTCGTTACATTAAGGTTATTTCCATCAAATACAATTTCGGAGGCAAAAGTAGCCTGCCCTATTCCCATCAAAGCAGCTAACATTTGCCCAGTTTGATTATTGTCTCCATCTATAGCCTGTTTCCCCAGAAGGATAAGATCAGGAGATTCATCCTCACATATTTTTTTCAGACATTTTGCAATTGCAAGCGGTTCAACATCACTTTCAGTTTGAATTAGTATTCCTCTATCTGCGCCTAGAGCAAGGGCTGTCCTTATCTGCTCTTGAGACTGCGAGAGACCAACAGAGATAGCTATAATTTCAGTAACAATACCTTTTTCTTTAAGNCTTATAGCTTCNTCAACTGCAATTTCACAAAATGGATTTATTGACATTTTTACGTTAGTGAGCTCAACCGCGCTTCCATCTGTCTTCGGTCTAACTTTAACGTTGTAGTCGACAACTCGCTTGACTGCAACAACTGCTTTCATAATATTTTTTCTCCCGGGCAACGAGTAGATGAGTTTGTAGTCTTACGATAAGAATACTTGTAAAAAACTAGCGCAATGTTGCCCAAAAAAAGGGAGAAAATCAATAAGCATCTTTTATTCTAGCGACCATTTGGTCAGACAATATGGCATATGCATGATATGTATAACTATTAATCTAAATTTAAATGATGAACTGTTATGATACAATTTTAGTATATTCAATAATTAGTAACACTGGAGTTAAGCTTGGAACGAGAATCCATGGAATACGATGTTGTCATTGTCGGCGCGGGTCCATCAGGNCTTTCTGCGGCNATAAGGCTNAANAAAAATAATCCAAGCTGTGAAATATGTATAGTGGAAAAGGGTTCAGAAGTCGGAGCTCATATACTTTCCGGAGCAGTATTTGATACTCGAGCCTTAAAAGAGTTAATCCCTGAATGGAAGGATCTTGACTCACCAATCAAAACCGCTGTAAAGGGTGATGAATTTTACTTTCTTACAAGCCAGCAAAGAGGCTTTCGACTGCCGAATATCTTTATCCCGGGACCAATGCATAATAAAGGCAATTACATTGTTTCAATGGCCAATGTTTGCCGCTGGCTATCTGAGTACGCTGAGGGTATAGGAATAGATATATTTTGTGGATTTTCTGCATCTGAAGCACTATTTGACGAGAATGGCGGCATAAAGGGAATCGCTACGGGCGATATGGGNNTATCTCAAAANGGNGAGCAGAAATCAGGTTATCAACCCGGNATGGAGCTACATGCNAAGTACACTATTTTCGCNGANGGTTGCAGAGGCCATCTTGGTAAAAAGCTTATTAAGCATTACAAACTTGATGACNGTGTTGATCCCCAACATTACGGAATTGGAATTAAAGAGATTTGGCAAATACCAGAGAATCAGCATAAGGAAGGGCTTGTGGTTCATAGCCTTGGATGGCCGTTGGAAGAGAGCAGATGTGGCGGTGGTGGCTTTTTATATCATGCTGAGAATAATCAAGTATATCTTGGACTAATTGCTGATTTAAACTATCANAATCCACACATGAGTCCCTTTGATGAATTCCAAAGATGGAAACATCACCCACAAATAGTAAAATTTTTANATGGAGGCACCCGACTTTCATATGGTGCTCGGGCCTTGGCAAAAGGAGGTTTAAACTCTCTTCCTGAAATGACTTTCCCGGGAGGCTTTATTATAGGGTGCGATGCTGGGACTATGAACTCGGTAAAAATCAAAGGAAATCATACAGCGATGAAGAGCGGTATCGTCGTTGCTGACTACATCAATGAAAAACTTACCACCTCAAATCCACAGGCCTTAGGATCTTTCTTATCTATGCTGAAAAAATCATGGCTCTATGATGAACTCAAGAAAGCGAGAAATTTTTCAGGTTGGTCACATAAATTCCCCCTTCTAGTTGGATCTGCATTCATATTTATTGAGCACACGGTTTTTAGAGGTAGACTCCCCTTTACCCTTCATGACAAGACTCCAGATCACAAGGCCATTCTTCCCGCCTCGGAATGTAAAAAGATTGANTATTCAAAGCCGGATAATGTNATTAGTTTCGACAAAGCATCTTCTGTGTTTCTATCCAATACTAATCATGAAGAGGATCAACCTTGTCATTTAACTTTGAGTAATCCTAATTTGCCAATTGAATTCACCCTTGATAAGTACGATGAACCTGCCCAACGTTATTGTCCTGCCGGTGTGTANGAAATTGTTTCAGATGATAAAGGGGCCAAACGTTTTCAGATTAATGCGCAAAACTGNGTACATTGCAAAACCTGTGATATAAAAGAACCAAGTCAGAACATAAACTGGATAGCCCCAGAAGGCGCTGGNGGTCCNAATTATCCTAATATGTAGTTTAGCGACTNAAGCAGTCAACCCCAATGAATATTCCATACCAAGACTGTTTATAGAGATCTCATTCTCAGATTTATTTTTATTCTCAAGTGCAATATCTATGAGTCGATANTAAGAGCTTCTGTTAAAAAATGCATTGAGATTATCTCGAACTCGGGTGAAAGGAANAGTTTGGTCANTTGAATTCATGTTCTCTAACCANATCGGATGTGACTTGCCAATAAGGAACACCTGTTCCGTCAAAGTAGTGCACTTTATTGCCGGTACGCTATTTAGCTCTATCCTATCCACGGAAATAACTACAAACGGAGCGATTGAGACCTCAATCTCCCATTTTTCCGTTGGACTAATTAAGAAATATCTACTGCCTTCCAAGAGTAATAACTTACTAAATAGATTTACAATAGATCTTCTTTTAAAATATGTGCCGTCGTGCTTCCAATCACCTTGATTATCAATTATAAGGTCCATTTTTCCGCTATACTCGGGATTCCATTTATGAACGGGAGGTAGCTTTTCGGTGTTGGCTTCCTCGAAAACNGATATATCANTTATAAAGCTTTCTAAAGTTTTATTTTTCATCAATTTTTAAATGGTTTTTTGTCACCTTTGGAGTGGTATTGACCTTTATTTCCCATAGTCACGCCAATGCTAGTTATGTAGCCAAGTAGCTGGGACATATCATCCAAATCACCCCATGTCTTATTGAAAAATAGCTCAATAGCGCCTTGTGCTANGGCCCAACAAGAGAGGTAATGAAAATGAGGAGGTACATCTTCCAGGATACCCTTACTTATAAGATCGGAAACTACAGATTTCAAAGATTCTTCATGTGACCGGCGAATCTGATAAAACTCTCTCATCTGATTTTTTACACCTTCTGTGTCACATAATCTATCCTCTAGNTTTTGAACAAGTCGATCTACGGATGGGTTCGCTAGCCTTGACTCGAAGTAGGCTTTCGAAACAGCACCAGGATCGCCCTCCTTCGCTCGCTCCAAACCCTTCTCTAGCTCTGCTGAAATACCCTTCTCATAGTCAACCATTATTCTGACCAAGATTTCATCTTTTGTTTGAAAATGCTTATATATCGTCCCCTTGCCAATAGATGCTTTNTTTGCGATCTCTGAAACGGTTATTTTGTCTATAGGTTGAGCTATCAAAAGATCTCTCGCAGAATTAATAATGATCTGTTCGCGGACTAAAAAGAGTTTCTTTTTCTCTCGTATTTTTTCGGCTATCGACGTGTCGGTCATAAAATTATGTTGGTTAATTTTTAGATTAGGTGAACTTTTGCATAAATCCCATTAAATTATTACTAAGTTTAATCCTTATGCTACGCTTCAAAATATTATAAATATTTCGAACAAATCATAGCTCATCTATTGTTTTTTTGCTGAGATCAAAAAAAACGCCAAAAAATATATAAGCATCTTCTTTATATTATCTCCATCGCAAATCTAAACATTCGAAACACCATGAGGAACATGCCCNGTCGTGACAAACTTACTCGCAGAAGCACAATGCTCTTGNTGATCATCAAAAAATAAATCCGCACCGAAAGATTCCAAAAAATCTCCCTTTTCAAGGCCTCCAAGAAAAAGACTTTCATCAATACGCACATCCCATGAACGAAGCGTNCGGATTACTCTCTCATGNGCTGGCGCCGAGCGCGCAGTGACAAGNGCAGTTCTTATAGGACATTTTTTATAACTAAATTTAGTTTGCAGTGTTTGTAGTGATAAAAGAAATGACTTAAATGGCCCTGCATCAAGAGGTACTTGGGCAGCACGTGTTTCATTTTCGCAAAANGCTTCTAATCCATCTGATTTAAAGATTTTTTCTGATGAATCAGAAAACAAAACAGAGTCGCCATCAAATGCTATTCTTATTTCGTTGTTTGAGGACTTTTTATTATTGGAGGCGAGTAAGGTAGCTGCAGCAATTCCATTATCAAGTGCATTACGTACATCNAAACTATTTCTTGATAGAAACAAATCACATGAAAAGTCTGCGATGTACTTATATGGGGAAGAACCTCCAGAGAACGCAGCTCTCGTTATGTCTAAATTATAATGATTAATTGAGTTAAACACTCTGAGACCCGTATCAGCGGAATTCCTAGAGAGCAAAATAACTTCTACTAGCTTCTCTTTCTTTATTTGATTAATCTCAAGTAGCTTTTTAGTAAGATTAAACGCCTCTCCTCGCTCAAGTATCTTATTTTCATTTTCAATCTGATACTTTGAGTAAGCTTTCAACCCTCTATTATTAAAGACTGCATCGCTATCAGTTAAGTCAAACAGCGCCGATGATGAAATTGCAATAACCAATTTTCCAGAATTAGAGGTCAAAGTCATAATCAAAAAATATTAAATAGCTTTGATCGTGCCTTTTGGCAACACCGCATGAACAGAAGCTTTTTGGAATTTTAAAGTTAAATTATTATTCACTTCCAAGACTACATACTCTCCCTCTAGCTTAGTGATTTTGCCAAGCATTCCACTCGTCATGACAACCTCATCTCCTTTTGCAAGAGCACTTACAAGGTCATTATGTTCTTTTTGTCTCTTTCTTTGAGGTCTTATAATCATAAAGTACATAAACACGAATAGACCTGTGAACATCAAGACAGTAAACATTGGATTTGGTTCCGATGCGCCACCCGACTGTGCGTAAGCGCTTTGTACAAATAGCATAAGTCATTCTCCTCTTAACAATTAAATTATAGTTTTATTTAATATTAGCTCTCAACCACAAAAGAGTATCATCATGATGGGTCTTTGTATTTACTTTTGGCATTATATGAGCAATTAAACCTGCTTTGTCGATTATAAAAGTAGAGCGAATAATCCCAAAAAACTCTCTACCCATAAACTTCTTTAGATCCCAAACTCCGTATTTCTCAGCAATTATGTGATCAAGGTCCGATAGAAGGTTGAAGTTCAAATTCTGCTTTTTTTCAAATTTTAATAGTTTATCACTCGGATCAGGACTGATTCCTAAGACGACAGTATCTAGCTCTGAAAATTCTTTATAACTGTCGCGAATGGAGCAAGCTTGTACCGTGCATCCCGGAGTTGATGCTTTTGGATAAAAATACAATACAACGTATCTTTCTTTTCTAAAGTTACTCAATTTCACTAGTTCTTGGTGCTGATTTTTCAATTCAAAATCTGGGGCCTCGGAACCTATTTTTAAAAATGTCATGTTATATCCTATCTAGAATTCGTAACTGCTTTAATATTCAGTCGAATAGTTCAATCATTAAGAAGCTCTTGAATTGCTTCTTTCTCCTCTAACAATTCACGTTCGGAATCTTTCATCTTTTCTTTAGAGAAATCATTTAGGGTTAAATCTTGAATAATATCCCAGCTACCATTGCTACACGTGCACGGGAATGAGTAGATAATATCTTTAGCGACGCCATAAGATCCATCTGAGAACACCCCCATACTTACACAATTGTCAGTGCCAAGCGCCCAATCTCGCATATGATTTATAGCTGCGTTCGCAGCTGAGGCTGCACTAGAGGCTCCTCGAGCTTTAATTATTTCTGCACCACGCTGCTGAACACATGGAATTAACTCATTCTTATACCAATCGTTGTTGATAATATCCAAGGCAGATTTATCTCCAATCATCGTGTGATGCAAGTCCGGGTACTGAGTGGCAGAATGATTGCCCCAAATTATTATGTTCTCTACACTTGAAACTGATGAGCCTATTTTATCAGCGACTTGCGATTGAGCTCTATTATGATCAAGCCTGGTCATTGCTGTAAATTGTGATGGGTTTATGTCCGGTGCATTTTTTAACGCTATCAAAGCATTCGTATTTGCGGGATTACCCACCACTAGCACTTTTATATTTTTCGATGCCGAATTATTAATCGCCTTTCCTTGCTCAGAAAAAATAGCGGCATTTGCTTGAAGTAGGTCTTTTCTTTCCATTCCAGGGCCTCGCGGTCTTGCTCCTACAAGAAAGGCGTATTCGCTATTTTGAAATGCAAGATCTACTTTATCAGTACAGATTATTTCTTTTACCAGAGGGAATGCACAGTCACTAAGTTCCATTGCTACTCCGGACAGTGCGTTCATTCCTGGTGTAATTTCGAGAAGTTGAAGAATTATCGGTTGATCTTTCCCAAGAAATTCTCCTGAAGCTATTCTAAAGATAAGCGAATAGCTAATTTGTCCCGCTGCTCCAGTAATCGTAATCCTTGCTGCTTTTTTCACAAAAAATTCTCCTTTTTTGTAGATTTTTACATAATTATAGAATTAGGTTTGTTGACGTTTTTATACTGATTCAACTTTTGACTTATATGCCCTCTTCATCGCGTCATACAAATCTGACGAAAAACTTCCATTATTAGGATCTAGTTCCGAGGCTAAGGATATAAGATACTCATTGTCTTCAACACCATCCCAATTTTTTGTGTACGTCCCAGTCTGATAACCATTATCCTGTCTGAAAGTGTTCAAAACATTTTTGCTTATATAACCTACATACAAATCTTCAAATGTCAGATTAGTATCAATCATCAGTTTAAAAAATCCCGCTAAGTCAAATCCTTTTGTTATAAGTGTGTCTGAGGTAAATTGTTCTAAGTCTAATTTAAAATCACCTTGCTTAACTTTTGCCATAAAACCGGATTCAATTATTTCAATGCAGCTTTCTTTATTATTTTCCATAAGCAAAATGCTAAGGCCGAAATGCCATATATCCACAAGTTCTAATTGTATTTGCCCTGTATTAGGAATCTGTTTTTTCCACCACTTCCATCCATAATGATCCAGTAATTCTGCGCATTCCACCCAAATTGCCCGATACCACTCAAAATTTTGAGTTTTCCAGTCAGCATGAACCTTCTCGTTGATTTTGTCTTGAAGATTCAACATCTCTTTGATTTGGTTCTTCAAAATTCACTCCTCATGACAAATTAATCATAATCATGTCAATCTCTTACAAACATATTGTCAGTTTTCTCAATACCAATCTTCGTTGGAGGACCATGACCTGTAATAACTTCTGTATTATCGTCTAATAAATAAAGCTTGTCCTTTATTGATTTAACAATTTCATTAAAATCGCCTCCTGGAAGATCAGTTCTTCCAATGCTTCCTTGAAACAGAGTGTCGCCTGCTATTAACAATTTATACTCTTCAAAAAAAAAGCTCATTGAACCGGGCGTATGACCAGGGGTATGAATAGCTACGCCACCACAACAGTTAATAGCTTGATCATCCTTTATAACACCATCTATTTTGGGCAACTTTATCTCGGGGATACCAAACATCTGACACTGTTTATCTACAATTTCCCAAAGGAAGAGGTCTTCTTCATTAAGATAAAGAGGTGCCCCTGTCACTTCCTTTATCACGCCAGAAGCTAATATATGATCTAGGTGTGCATGGGTGTGAAGAATTGCTATGACTTCAAATTGGTGTTCCTCGATAACTCCTAATATCTTATTGGGATCACCACCTGGATCAATAATCAATGCTTTTTTTTGTTTTAAATCACCGATAATTGAACAGTTACATTGCAGCGGTCCCACGGCAAAGGAGTCTATAAAAAAATTATTTTCGTCGTTTGTCATATCTCGATTTTTAAAGAATCGTTACATTCGATTTAAGCCACTTCATCATTAATTCTTCCCATATCAATTGAATATTAATTGGATGTCCCGTGATCATCATGCTTTTCGCAGATATTATATGATTTAAACATTCATGAATCTCTAACTTATTATTGTTGGAATTCTCAATTAAGAGACTATGAATATATTTTACAAACCAATCCAGACAATACATTGAGTTTAATTTCTTAATCTCATCCGCGGCTGTGACAAAATTTATTTCTAACTTGGCAACTCCAATTAAAATATTCCTAAATCTTTCATGTTCAGACAAAAGATTTTTCTCTAAAAACTCAGCTGCTAAAAATGGCCTATTATTTGATAAAGCTAGGGCATTTTTAACCTCGTTTTCATCAAAATTTGAGCGTTCTAATAGCCATTTCAGCGAAGAATTATAATCAGGTACTGGAATATTCATAATCTGACATCTGCTAACGATCGTGGGGAGAAGTATTTTGGGAATGTGTGAGACTAGAATAAACATCGTTTGGGGTGTTGGTTCTTCAAGTATTTTAAGTAATGCATTCATCGCATTCTTATTCATTCGTTCAGCAGGATAGATTACACAAACTTTCCANCCACCCTGATGAGAGGTTGTACTCAATCTCACACGAACTTCTCGCACTTGATCAATTGAAATATCTTTCTTTTCCTCTAACCTTGTTATTACATAAAGATCTGGATGCGATTTCGAATCAAATAGTTGCCGAACCTTTTTAATTTGAGAATCACCGTCTGATCGAGGTAAGCATAGAACCTCGCGTGCTATATTCATACTGAGATTAAGTTTGCCGATACCCTCCGGTCCTCGTAATAAGAGTCCATGCGGCAATCTTTCTTGATCTTGCATTAAACGAATTTGTTCGATGATTTTTTTGTGCCATGATAAGTTTTGCATAATTTTCTAATAAAAAAGAAATCTTTAGCCAGGGTAATTTTGTTTTTTGATAAATTCCATAACAGAAACGCGTATCGCTTCCTCTACAACCTCGATGCTTTTAGATGCGTCTATCGGTATACATCTGTTCCTATTGTTTTTTACGATTTCTTTGTAGCCATTTCTAATCTTGTTAAAAAAGTTTAGATTCTCTTGCTCGAACCGATCTAACTTTCCTCGTTTGCGGACACGATCCATCGCAATCTTGACTGGAACATCTAAAACAATTGTCAAATCGGGGTTTATCTGAGGATGAACAATATCTTTCAATGATGAGATTATTGATAGATCTAAACCCCTTCCATATCCTTGATAAGCATAACTTGCATCTGTGAATCGATCACAAACAACCCAAATATTTTTCTTTAATGCTGGTTCAATTACCTGTGAGAGATGCTGCATTCTACTTGCAAACATAAGCAAGACCTCTGTCTTCTCGTGAATAATCTCACTACCTTTTTCCAGTAAAAGCTTTCGAATATTTTCAGCTATTAACGTTCCACCTGGCTCTCTTGTTGTAATAAACGCTATGCTCGCCTCTCTTAGAGTATTCTCAATAACTTTTAAATTAGTAGATTTTCCTGCTCCCTCTATGCCCTCTATCGTGATTAATTTTCCAGTCATATTGTTTAGCTCTCTTTTTTAATCAGGATTTGTTCTGTAGTTGTCTGATCGCCCAATAATTTGATACTTTCTCACTGCCTTTTGATGCTCATCAAAATTATCAGAGAACTGATGTGTTCCATCTCCTTTTGCCACAAAATATAAGGCAGAGTTATTGGCAGGATTTACAGCTGCCTCAATTGCCTTCTCTCCCGGCATACATATCGGAGTGGGTGGAAGTCCATCAATAACATATGTATTGTATGGAGTTCTTTTTTTTAGATCTGATTTAATCAAATCACCATTAAAATCTGATCCCAACCCGTATATTACTGTAGGATCAGTTTGAAGTCGCATTCCAATTTTTAATCTATTATTAAAAACTGCTGAGATTGTTTTTTGCTCTCCCACAGTTCCTGTTTCCTTTTCTATTATCGAAGCGAGTATGAGTGCTTCATACGAGTCGTTTAAAGGAAGATGATGTGTTACGGAGGACCATTTTTCTTCTAGCAAGTTGATCATCTTAGAATGTGCCTTTTGTAGTATATCTGCTGGCTCACTTTGAGTTGTATAGTAATAAGTATCTGGAAAAAACCATCCCTCCGGATCTGATCCTTGAAACCCAGCCTTCTTTAATAAAAGATTTAGATCTTCATACATGAATGCATCGAAGTATTCATGTGAACTTAAATGGTTAATCCATTGATTAAAATTCCAACCCTCAATAAAGGTAATCGCATAATTGATTGAAGACCCCGCTCTAAACTTTAAAAGTAGAGTTTTAAATGAATCATCAGGAGTTATGAAATACTCACCCGCTTTAAGTGATTTTTTATTACTTAATCGGGCATACCAATACAACAAAGTTCTGTTTGATATTAGTTTCTCATCATGAAGATCATTTATGACTGTCCTTAAGTTATCGCCNGGTGCAATNACCCAAGTTANATTATNATCCAGATCNNGATCTTGTANGAGCTTTTTTGAAATTATGTTTGAAAATGATAGNAAGAAAAAGAATATAAGTACAACGGNTAGCCCCGCAAATATTTTTACTTTTGAATTAAAATCTACGTCAGAAAACATGGATATGCTGCTCCTAATTTTCTTTCAATATTTTGCGTATTAATCCCAATCGAACTCGAACTNAATATCGATTCGCCAAAATTTCTTATTTCTAATATTGGTATGATGCCTCTGACTGAATTACATATAAAAATCTCATCAGACTCATCCAGCAACTCTAGCTTGATCATCTTGATGGAAACATTCGTTTTGGAGCGATTAAAAACATCATCAATTAAAATCTCTCTTAATACACCAGCAACTCCTGAGGATTCTAATTCTGGCGTGATCCACCCCATTGATTTATGGTGTAGAAAAATATTCGCGCATGTCGTTTCTATAATGTATCCATCCTCATCGAGCATTATTCCATCATAGAACGCTGTTCCATTAAGCTCATTGCTCCCGATGACTTGATCTAGCCGATTTAAATGTTTTAAGCCAGCGAGCTTAAAGTTTTTACACAATCGATGATCACATATCATTAAATTTACCCCTTCCTTTCTANNCTTTTGAGCTAAGTAATTTTGTGGGGTAACTTTATANAAAAAATTTGGATAGATAGCTTTAGGGGCTCTATATCCAGAATCGCTTTGGCCTGCTGTAACAAGGATTTTTACCACTCCTGAAGAAACCTTATTTTGAAAAGCCTCTTCAAGAATAGTTTCAATAAAATGGTTAATCTCATCTTCAGCCACAGAAATTCCAAGCGCCAACGCACCAGCGATCAATCTTTTCACATGGTAATGTTGTAGGGGCAGTTCGGAATTACTCAACAAAAGCGTTTCAAAAACACCATGTCCATAAGCTAAGCCACGATCTGAAATGAAGTCTGCAGGATTTAATCTATGATTCAAAGCATTACTTTATAGTTCTAGTGTCGNCTAAAGTATAAAGGAATTTGCTGAAAGTCTAAGCAAAAAAGCCACGAAAAAGTGACTTTATAATTAGNAATCTTTACCCGTTGGATTCAATATATGAGATTGCATCTTGTACGGTGCTAATTTTCTCAGCTTCTTCGTCAGGTATCTCAGCATCGAATTCTTCTTCTAATGCCATTATCAGCTCGACAGTATCTAGTGAATCAGCTCCAAGNTCTTCTACAAATGAAGATGTAGATTTTACGTCTTCTTCTTTAACGCCNAGTTGTTCGGCCACCATCTTAATAACGCGTTCTTCAATACTACTCATANTTTTCCACTCCATCAAANTGACTCTATATACTGCTTTTATCGAGTCTTTAAAAAAAACGGATTTCCAGCTTGCCGGGCCGGCATTTTACCTCAGAAAAATGAAATTACAATTAAAATAGAACAAAAATCGATTAATAGTAATGTTTTTCTTAGGCTAACCCATATAAAGACCACCATTTACATGAATAGTTTCACCTGTAATATAATCCCCGGATGAACTCGCTAAAAACCTTACCANAGAGGCGACGTCTTCAGGTTGCCCTAGCCTTGCCAGAGGTATTTTTTCAAGCATTTTGGCTCTAACATCGTTGTCTAAATTAAGCGTCATATCAGTTTCAATAAACCCTGGAGCCACTGTATTAACAGTAATTCCTCGTACACCAATTTCTCTGGCGAGAGATCGAGTAAATCCCTCGACAGCTGATTTAGAAGCCGAATAATTCGATTGTCCCGCATTCCCGATTGACCCCACAACTGAACCGATATTAATTATTCTCCCCCATCGGTTTTTCATCATTCCTTTCAGGCATAACCTNCTTAACCGGTATACTGACTTCAGATTAATATCTATGACGTCATCCCAGTCTTCTTCTCTCANCCGCAAAAGTAATTGATCTTTGGTAATACCCGCATTATTAACCAGTATGGATGGATAATCGTATGTATCCGAGATCTCAGATATTAAATTTTTAGCATCGTCAGAACTACTCGCATTGAAAATTCGACCCTCGCCGTTTATCTGGGCCTCATCAAAATAATGCGATATCGATTCCGCTCCTTGTTTCGAGGTCGCAGTTCCCAAAACATACGTATCAGGAGACGCCAATGCTTTCGCTATTGCTTTCCCAATACCTCTTGTTGCACCAGTAACGAGGGCTATCGTTGTAAATTTTTTCATTAGTTTTCCAAAATTTTATTAATGGTTTCCTCAGTGTTAAGAAATGTATCAGTGGAAAACAATTCATAATCACGGTTAATTCGTTTTGTCAGGCCAGTCAATACTCGTCCAGATCCACACTCGATAATTCGAGTGATACCCGAGGATTCCATTGATCTGATAGTTTCACTCCAGAGGACTGGAGAATATATTTGNTCGATTATCANCGCCTTCACTANCTTTGGATCNTCCTCACTTTTACAGTTACAATTNTGTACTANCTTAAGCTTCGGTTTATTAAAAACGACTTTATCAAGGTCTTTAGCAAGTTTTTTCGCGGCTGGTCTCATTAAAGAAGTATGAAAAGGCGCGCTTACTGCTAACTTTAAGGCTCTTTTAGCGCCCTTTTGCGTTGCACTCTCAATNGCCTTTTCGACAATATGACGATGACCTGCAATTACCACTTGGCCTGGGGCATTGAAATTAACTGCTTCCACAATAGCATCATCCGTTGACAAATTATCGCATAGACTACTCACAACTTTATCCTCTAAACCTATGACAGCAGCCATTGCACTCTCCTCTTTTGCAACTGCTGCCTGCATGTACTCACCTCTCTTTCTCACAAGCGAAACAGCATCTGAGAATGATATAACTCCGGCGCAAACCAATGCAGACCATTCACCTAAGCTGTGGCCGGCTATAACCTTTGGGGTCAAATCTAGCTGTGAGCTCATCATTCTCCAGATCGCAATACTGGCAGTCAATATCAGTGGTTGAGCTACCTCTGTCATTGTAATTTGAGCCTCACTTCCTGATTGAGAAAGCTTTAAAAGATCATATCCTAGGACGTCAGAGGCCTCTTCGAAGGTTACGTTAACATGACGAGAGGATGCAATAAAATCACTCAGCATCCCAACTTTTTGTGAACCTTGACCAGGGAAAACTACAGCATAACTATTTCTCATTTCTATCTCATCCAGCTATATTTTGCTAATTTCGGCTGGAGCAAATTTATGATATTTCTTTTAGCATATAGATTTGCTTTGCCAATTGCATTTTCAAACCCACCTTTGCGCGCGCTTCCATGACTTTTTACAACAATACGATTTAAACCGAGGAAGATGGCCCCATTATGCTGGGTTGGACTCAGTCTACTTTTAATTTCACTCAAAGATTTAGTGAAAAGCTTGCTAAGCAACCGTAACGATAAATTTTCTCTTACAATGTCCGCTCCTATCCCCATTGCTAACCTAGCGACACCCTCGGCTGTCTTCAATGCAACATTCCCAGTAAACCCATCGCATATGATGACATCAACTGGATCAGTTAAAAGGTTATTTCCCTCAATGAAGCCTTGATAGTTAAGATTTTTGTCTTCGTTAAACAATTCAGCTGCTGCTTTCAACTCTTTTGTGCCTTTATTAGCCTCCTCTCCAATATTGAGCAATTTTATAGAAGGATTTTCAATGCCATCAACCAGATTACATTTCATGGAGGCTAGCACTCCGAATTGATGAAAATTATTCGCATCACACTTAAGGTTAGCACCTAAATCGAGTAATGATACATTACCGTGGTAAGTGGGTACCGATGCGCATATCGCTGGTCTCTTAACTCCAGGAAGTGTTTCTATTAGGCGCATACTCTGCATCAATAATGCACCGGTACTACCAGCAGAAACGCAAGCGTCAGCATCCCCCTGAGACAAAGCCATAATTGATTGACATAATGAGGAGTCCTGTTTATTCCTTATGACATCAATGGGATTATCACTACTTTCTACCGCACACATACAGTTTATAATATCTAGTCTTTCATACAAACACCGCACAGTACTTTCCGGCAAAAACTTTTCAATATTTTGTTTATCACCAAAAAGCAAGATTCTCAGCTGAGAATCTTTCAAGAGTGAATCTAAAACTGCTGGAACTATAATCTGTGGACCGTAATCTCCACCCATTGCATCTACAGCAATCCTTGTTGGCGCTGACAAATCTAAATTATTCCTCGCCAGTATCAATCACTTTTTTGCCACGATAAAAACCATCAGCCGTAACATGATGCCTAAGATGACGTTCACCAGAAACGTCATCGGTTGATATAGTTGACTTGGTGAGCGAGTCATGCGCCCTCCTCATTCCGCGTTTTGAACGCGTTTTACGACTTTTCTGAACAGCCATAATTATTCTCCAGTAATATTACTTTTTTTATTTAGTTTTAAATTTACTAAGCACCTGAAAAGGACTGTTATCAGAGTTTCCAGCTTCAAGCATTTTGGGTATTATATCATGCTCACAGTCCTCGTAGCCATGCAATGGCGACATGGGTACCATTAACAGAAACTCATCCTCAAGAGATTTTAATATATTCAGCTCACCCTCTTCTAAGATCCATTCTTCTTTATCGAATTTCTTGTCTTCAGAAGTTAAATCGTCCTCAGTCAATAAAGCATTTATATCGAGANGCAGTTTTTGATCAAAGTGATTCAAGCATCTCTGACAAACAAACCTCATTACACATTCTGACGATCCTGAAGCACTTATCTTACTACCACTCTCTTGATAGAAAGANATCTCTAGNTGNACTCTGCCAATAAGCTTGTGATCTAATGCATTAATTCTCTCAAATTGAGGAGGATCAAAAAAACCCTTTAATTTGTTACCACTTTTAGCAAACTTTTTAGGNGTAATAACAGTTGGTAATGTCATGAATAGCCTCCTATAAAAATTAAGCGCGAATAATATTAACTATGAACATATCTGTCAAAAATTTATCATAGAATTATTCGATCTTATAAGTATATGCTTGCATATACCGACATGAAATTAATTGATGTTGAAATATTATTATGAAATACATTCTTGCTAGCGAATCAATATATAAAAAACAATTATTATTAAGATTGTTGAGCAATTTTGATCAAATTGCACCCAAGATTGATGAGATAATTTTAAAGTCTGAAAAAGCACCAGATGCTGCTGCACGACTTGCTTTGAATAAAGGACAAGCTATTTCAGAATCAAATCCGAATTCGATAATAATAAGTTCCGATCAAGTTGCTGTTGCCAATGGGAGGATTCTCCAAAAACCAGGGACGCAGATAGAAGCAGTTGATCAACTGCTTTATCAGAGTGGAAAAATGGTTGAATTCTTTACCTGTGTTTGTTTAACAAAGATTGCTAAGTCAAATGGTATGATTCAGTCTCATAAATTGAGTTGCACGCGAGCACATTTCAAGACTTTAACTAAAGAACAAATTGAATCATATGTTTTGAGGGAAAGTTCATATAATTCAACTGGAGCATTTAAGGCTGAGGGATTAGGCATAGCCTTGTTCAGGAAATTATCCTCTGATGACCCTACCTCCATTTTAGGATTGCCATTAATCGATCTCGCAGCGATATTATCTCAGTTTAATATTGATATATTGCTAGATAATAATTAAAGTAATTATACTAAGTCATTGATATAATTAATTTTTCCAACTCAACCGGGTTACTGACAATAGCATCTGGAGATGATCGAAGAAGCCTTTCTTTACTGTGTGCTCCGTAGGTGACAGCGATAGATTTCATGTTAGCATTTCGCGCCATTGATACATCAAAGTCCGTGTCACCAATCATCACTGCATTGTTATGATCTATGAACAGTTCTTCACATATTTCATTAAGCATCAAAGGATTAGGTTTAGGCGCAGAAAAATCGGCCGTTTTAGTTATCTTGAAAAACTTAGTCAAATTCAATTTATCGAGATCTCTTTTCAATCCTTGCCGACTTTTCCCAGTTGCTATTGCGATTAGACAGTCATCCAAGATAAGATTTTTTAGCATTTGCTCGATCCCAACAAATAAAATAGGATCGTTGATCAAACGATAGTTTTTTGAATATAAATTTGAAAATCTCTGTATGTCACTATTTTTGGCGCTCGGATATAGAACCTGTATTGCTTCACTCAAACTAAGGCCTATAATCTGCGAAATTTCACATCTATTAAGAATCTCAAAACCAATATCAGCCGCACTACTCTGAAAGGCCGCAACTATACCGGACAAAGAATCGCACAAAGTCCCATCCCAATCGAAAATTATTAGATGCACTGCGTTTTTATTTTTTTTCATTATGCAATAACTCTAGTCCATTCTTTAAATCAGTAGGAAGTGGCGCAGTAACATCGATAAAAAATTCTTGCTGGGGGTGCTTAAACCTTAATTTAGTCGCATGAAGGAACATTCTTTTGAGGCCAAGTTCAGCCATCGTTTTATTAAAAAAAATATCACCATACTTATCATCACCAACTATCGGCATTCCAGAATATTGGCAGTGCACTCTTATTTGGTGAGTTCTTCCAGTTTCCAATGAAATATCGAGCAACGTAGTATTTTGGAACTTTTTTATAATATTGAAGTTTGTTACAGATCTTTTCCCTGAGGGATCAACTTTTACAATGCGCTCACCTGAGAGCATTTGATTTTTTTTAAGCGGCGCATTTACTTGCGACATGCCCTTTGGCCATTTGCCTTTAACCAAAGCCATATAGTTCTTTCTAACCTGGTTGGACTGAAGAGCCTCACCAATCGAAGAAAGGGCTGCTCTATTTTTAGCGATGATCAAGCAACCGGATGTGTCCCTATCTATACGATGTGCAAGTTCTAAGAAAGTATCTGGCTTTCGTACTTGTCTAAATGCTTCGATAACTCCAAGAGATACACCACTTCCTCCGTGTACTGCTAGCCCACTGGGTTTATTGAATATTAGCAAGGCATTATCCTCATAAAGAATGTTACACAAGATACATTCACGGAGACTATCACTAATTTTCGTTATATTTCCCGTATTGTTCATCCTCACTGGTGGGATTCTAATAACGTCATCCAACAGTAGCTTATAATCAGGTTTGGATCGCCCCTTGTTAATTCTAACTTCTCCCTTCCTGATTAAATTGTAGATTCGAGATTTAGGAATATTTTTTAAGTGCCGAATAAGGAAATTGTCTAAACGCTGGCCGACATAATGATCACTCACTTTGACGAACACTACTTCAGTAAAATCGACGTTCACCACGATTTTTCGACTCCTAATTTAAGACTTAATCCATTGTAACCTCGGGGAAAGGATTTAAACATCGTGCTCACCAAGTTTATTGTTTATTCGTTTTGTTGTTATACTGCGCTCGTACAAGTAAAATTTTGGCAGAAATAGCTTAAATTAATGAGAATTCGAGATGTTTGCTTTGTATGAAGCGAATATCAAAATCAGCTGAGCGAAATCAGCAAAAAGGTTTTTAATCATCCTAATAATATCAGGATCACAGAAAAGGTATATGACCTTTGGCATAGCCAAAGGTTGGTGAGGTCTGCAAACAAGCAATTAACGAATTCGAAGAAAAAGTTTCGAGTTTGCACTTAAGATCTAATGCCAACACAAAAAAGTGTTTCATTGGAAATATTGGCAAAAGCCGTTTTCCATATGCAGGAATA
>PALW01000020.1 GCA_002710745.1 Porticoccaceae bacterium | reverse complement strand
GAGTATTCTCGCATCTTCAAGATGCCCTCGACCTACGTTGTATGCGGCAAGTGCCATAAATGTCCGATCGGGTTCCTCTATGTCTTCATTCATTAAATTTCGCAATTTTGCTAAATATTTGGATCCACCCTCAATACTTTGAAAGGGATCTAATCGATTTAAAATGCCCATTTCTTTGGCAGTTCTGAGTGTGAGCATCATTAATCCTCGCACGCCAGTTGGAGATATAGCTCTGTCATCCCAATGTGATTCCTGATAAGCCATCGCTGCTAATAGATGCCAGTCGATGTTGTATTTGTCTCCCGCTATTTGGAAGCCTGCTTTATATGTAGGTAGGCGTTTTTGTGTCAGCTCATCCAAGCGCTTAGAGTCAGCCGCTGAGAACTTTTCACTGTAAGAGGTAATTATGGATGTCAGTTTCTTTAACTCGCCTTTTTCACGAGAAACATCGATATACTCATTCGCTGCACTAGATAGTGTTCCATCGCTATAGCTAGGAAAAGCAAGTGCAACAGGATTATTCTCAGTTATTGAGAAAGCTGCTCCTACGCTCGGATAAATATGACGATTTATAGAATACTCAATCGAATTGACGATAGCGTACTTTATTTTTTCCTCTTTTATAAGTGAAAAAAGATCTGATATTGAGATGTCGGATGTTTCATAGAGCACAAGATCTGGAGCATTTTCTCGTATTTTAGATAATGTGATTTCGCCTACCGAGTTTGAGATAAAGCTGGCGCTGCCAATAACCTCACTTATATTTGATGGTTTGAAATTCCCTCGTTTATATATGACTTGTTGACTCATGCTCAAATATGAGTTTGAAGCTGTAAACGATTTATTATTTAAAACATTTTCAAGAAGATTAGCTGAGGCGAAATCTCCTTTTGGTCCGCCAAGCGCATTCAGAAGGCTTGATAAATTAGCTTTAACCTCGACATTAAGATCAACATTAAGGCTGTCTGCGAAAGATTTAGCGAGGAGAAAGTCGAGACCGTTTTCCCCCTCGCCATCGACAAAGTATGTAGTGGGACCATATATGGTAAGAAAATTAATATAACCTTTGGACTTGATTCTATCTAAATCAGTCATTTGATTGCTGCTAATCGAAAAAATTAATATTAGGATAACTGCAAATAAAAATAGAAGTCGGTTCCTAAAACGTTTTAGCCTTCGTGACCTGTGCAATAAACTATTCATTGTGAAATTCTAAAGTAGTTGTTCATATTATGTTATTTTTTATTATTGTTATTTAAAATTTCTCTCGGCGATTTATGAATTTTTGTTAAANTAAACTCACCCAATCGGAGTTACTATAGAACGGCAATGATCATATTTGAAGGCACACCTACTCTTTCTAAATTCCGATGTCAGAGATTGCTTGGAAAACTAAAGAATCAAGTCACCAAAATAAAAGCAGTAAAAGCTTATTTCTTCCATTTTGTGGGTTGTCGAGAGCCACTAGCGCCAAAAGAACACCAAACCCTTGAAGAAATTTTAAAATATGGCACCCAAAGTAAGGATGCAAATAAGAAGGGAAAACTTTTTCTAGTAGTGCCACGATTGGGAACAATCTCGCCATGGTCAAGTAAAGCAACGGATATTGCTCATAATTGTGGATTATNAAAAGTAAAAAGAATCGAGAGAGGTGTAGCATATTTTATCGAATCCGACGCCTCAATCACGGCTGAGGATTTTAAGTACATAGAAAATATAATTAGCGATCGCATGGTCGAAAGTGTTCTCTATGACTTTTCTGAAGCTGAGCAGATGTTTGCTCAGAGTTCTCCCGGGGATATTAAATTTGTTGATGTGATTAGTCGTGGATCACAGGCTCTTCAAGATGCTAATACTGAATTTGGACTTGCTTTGGCNGAAGACGAGGTAGATTACCTTGTTGAAAGGTTTGTCGAATTAAATCGTAATCCCAGTAATACCGAATTGATGATGTTTGCACAGGCTAACTCTGAGCATTGTAGACATAAAATATTTAATGCAACGTGGCGCGTGGATGGAGTTGATCAGAGAGATTCTCTATTTGACATGATAAAGAATACGACAAACGTTAATGGTGATGGTGTTTTATCTGCTTACTCTGATAATGCTGCCGTTATTAAAGGAAACGAGGCNGGAAGGTTTTTTCCAGATCCAGATAATAAGACATACGCATATCATCAAGAACCAATTCATATGCTTATGAAAGTAGAAACNCATAATCATCCTACTGCAATAGCTCCCTTTCCTGGAGCAGGCACAGGCGCNGGGGGAGAAATAAGAGATGAGGGAGCAGTTGGGCAGGGCGCCAAACCAAAAGCTGGCCTTGTCGGATTTTCAGTTTCGAATTTGCGTATTCCAGGGTTTACTCAAAACTGGGAAAGTGATTANGGTAAGCCAGATAGGATNGTTTCTGCGCTTGACNTCATGTTAGAGGGACCAATTGGTGGTGCAGCTTTTAACAATGAATTTGGTCGTCCGAATATTTGTGGTTATTTCCGAAGTTTTGAAATGACAATTGATCAAACTAGATGGGGATACCACAAACCAATAATGATTGCTGGAGGCTACGGCAACATAAAAGAATCGCATGTTCATAAAAAACAATTTTCCCCTGGTACTCATTTAGTTGTTTTGGGAGGACCGGCCATGTTGATAGGACTCGGCGGAGGAGCAGCCTCTTCAATGAGCTCTGGGGCGAGTTCAGAAGACTTAGATTTTGCATCTGTGCAACGTCAAAACCCAGAGATAGAAAGAAGATGTCAAGAGGTTATAGACGCTTGTTGGCAACTTGCAGACCTGAATCCAATCGAATTTATTCATGATGTAGGAGCCGGTGGGCTATCAAATGCGCTGCCGGAGCTAGTGAAAGATGGGGGCACTGGAGGAACATTTGAGTTACGCGATATTCCAAATGACCAGTTCAGTATGAATCCTATGGAATTATGGTGTAATGAGAGTCAAGAGCGATACGTAATGGCTGTTTCAGAAAAAAATATTAAGGTTTTCGAAGCAATATGTAATCGAGAGAGATGNCCTTTCTCAATAGTTGGAACAGCGACTAAAGAAAAAATGATTTTGGTTACTGACGCTCATTTTGATAANACGCCNGTNCAGATGCCAATGCCNATTCTNTTTGGTAATTCACCGAAACTTGAAAAGAATATCCAAACCATTGAGACAAAGAAAAAACAGCCAGATTTCGATCGTCTTAACTTGAATGACGTAATTTTTGAAATTCTAAAGCATCCGACAGTTGCAAATAAAAGTTTTCTAATAACGATCGGTGATAGGTCAGTCGGTGGTATGGTAGCCAGAGACCAAATGGTCGGGCCCTGGCAAATTCCTCTGGCAGATTGCGGTATAACAACTATCTCATACGACAGTTTTCAGGGAGAGGCCATGGCAATTGGCGAGAAAGCGCCCATAGCCATTTTGAATCCTGCAGCTTCGGGGAGGATGGCAATTGGTGAGTCCATCACGAATCTATGCTCGTGTATGATCGAGAACATTAGCGACATCAAATTATCGGCTAATTGGATGTGTGCCTCTGGTTCAAATGATC
Source organism: Porticoccaceae bacterium (assembly GCA_002710745.1). Lineage (GTDB taxonomy): Bacteria > Pseudomonadota > Gammaproteobacteria > Pseudomonadales > Porticoccaceae > AAA300-D14. The sequence continues at coordinate 40,972 of PALW01000020.1, read as the reverse complement.
AGGACAGTGCTTTGTATCAAACTGTTAAAGCAGTTGGAATGGAGTTTTGTCCTCAGCTTGGGATAAGTATTCCTGTTGGTAAAGACTCTTTGTCTATGAAAACAGCTTGGCGTGAATTAAGTAAAAATAAAGAGGTTGTATCGCCTCTCTCCTTAAATATCTCCGCCTTCGCTCCCGTAAAGGATGTCAGGCTTGGCGCTACTCCGGTGCTAGATACTGATTGTTTTGATAGTACTATTTTATTGATTGATCTTGGCTTGAATAAAAATCGTTTGGGTGGATCAATATACATGCAGGTACATTCTGAAATCGGCAGTGTTGCTCCAGATGTTGATGATCCAAAGTTATTGACATCTTTCTTTGATTTGATGAAGAAGTATCATGCGAGTAAAACAATCCTCTCATATCATGACAGATCTGACGGAGGCGCGTTTGTATCTTTGGTTGAGATGGGCTTTGCAAGTAATACTGGTATATCGATATCTGTTGAAAGCGATGATGTTGCAAGTTTCTTATTTAATGAAGAGTTAGGAGCTCTAATTCAGGTAAGAAACGAGGATGTATCTCAAATAGTGTCAGATTTTAATACGTCAGCTATACAAGTATTTAAGATCGGTTCCGTAAATAAAAAACGCTCTATTGATATCTNTCAGAANGAAGAAANGCTCTNTTCTCTGTGTCCTTTATCNAANCTAAAGNGNGCGTGGAGTGANGTTTCNTACAGNATGGCAGCTCAACGNGATAATCCGGANTGTGCTATGCAAGANTTTGAAAAATNCTCCCAAGATAATGATCCNGGANTNTCNGTNNGCTTATCTTTTGANCCNANTGACGACATNNNTGCACCTTTTTTGAATATNGGCTCTAAACCTCTNGTCGCTGTTCTCAGNGAGCAAGGTGTGAACAGCCAAGTTGAAATGGCNGCTGCATTTGATCGAGCAGGATTCTCGNCGAAAGATATNCATATGAGTGATTTATTAGCCGGACATCATTCCCTTGAAGATTTCCATGGATTAGTGGCATGTGGAGGTTTTTCTTATGGTGATGTTCTGGGAGCAGGNGAGGGTTGGGCCAAGACNATCCTTTTTAATAGTTNCATGAGAGATCAATTCACTNATTTTTTTGCTAGATCAGCAACTTTTACTTTGGGNGTTTGCAATGGGTGTCAGATGCTTAGCTCTCTCAAAGAACTAATTCCAGGAACGGAGAATTGGCCTAAATTTGTTCGTAATACTTCTGAACAGTTTGAAGCGCGTTTCTCTTTAGTGAAAGTTGAATCTTCTCCTTCGGTATTGCTGCAAGGCATGCAAGGTTCTTATATGCCAATCGCAATTTCTCACGGTGAGGGTCGTGCTGAGTTTCTGGGCGATGATGATATGAAAGAGTTGAATAAAAATAAACTAGTCGCACTTCGATTTGTTGAGAATACGTATGAGATAGCATCCTCTTATCCTTCTAATCCGAATGGCTCACCAGATGGACTAACTGGACTATGCTCTTTAGATGGGAGAGCAACAATAATGATGCCGCATCCAGAGAGAGTATTTAGGTATATTACAAATTCCTGGTATCCAAAAAACTCAGGAAATGATAGCGGATGGATGAGGATATTTAGAAATGCTAGATTATTTGTTGGTTAAAATTTTATGAAGAAAATTGAAAATGAGTCCGAATTATTGAAGAAAGCTTTAGAAGTAGGCGCCAAATATACTCGGGCCAGAGGTTATGGTGAAATAGAGTCACATGATTCTATGAAGTTGAAAGTCGAATTTATCTATAGGGCGTTAGTTGAAGATAAACTTATTCAACCGTTGGCAAAAGACCAAATTAGTGATCTTGGAATGCGCCGAAAATTGGTTCTCTGGATATCACGGAACCTACTAAACCAGAAAAAATGAGTCTCTAGCAATCTTTAGTAGTCTTCAAACTGTGTTAAACTATGTAAGAGAGTTAACGAGACAATCGCTATTTGAAAAGCTTAGCTTCTCATATAGAGGAAAGTCCGGGCTCCATAGGGTAAGAGTGCCAGGTAACGCCTGGGAAGCGCGAGCTTACGGAAAGTGCAGCAGAGAATAGACCGCCGATGATTCAATTGAACACAGGCAAGGGTGAAAAGGTGTGGTAAGAGCGCACCGCGTTATTGGCAACAATAATGGCATGGTAAACCCCACTCGGAGCAAGACCAAATAGGTCCCCACATGGTGCGACCCGCACAAGGGGACGGGTAGGTTGCTTGAGGCAAGCGGTGACGTTTGTCCCAGATGAATGATTGTCCTCGACAGAACCCGGCTTATCAGTTAACTCTCTATCTTTATAAATTATTTTAATGCTAATTTATTCGATTATTTGGCTTTTAACGGAACCAGATTCTAGAAATCACTTTAAGTTTTACTTTTAGCGCAATGTTTTTAATTGCGAAAAAGTGTTCGCCCATCTAACCTTGTGAATGGGATTCCGATTTATGTCGGAAATCACTGATTTTATTGTGTTTTTTTTATATATATGAGCTTGACTTTCGCTTTTTATCTTATTAGTGTTGCATCATGGTTAAAAGTGGTAAAAAGTGGATAAAAAGGAGTATCGATGTTCAGGGGCAGTGATCCAATTAATATGGATTCAAAAGGCAGAATGGCGATACCGACTCGTTATCGGGGAATCCTGTCTGATCTGTGTGAAGGCGCACTGGTAATAACTATCGATATGAAAAGTAGGTGCTTGACTCTCTCTCCGCTGCCCGAGTGGAAACAATTCGAGAAAAAAGTTGCTGCTCTGCCTGCCATGGACGAACTTGGCGAGATGTTAAGTCGTTTTGTGGTTGGACAAGCAAAAGATATTCAGCTGGATGGAAATGGAAGAATTTTAATNCCACAAGAACTGAGAGAGTTTGCAAAANTTGAGAAAAAGATTGTGCTNGTGGGAAGAACTCAACGCTTAGAAATTTGGTCGGAGGACCTTTGGGAGTCCGAGGTAAAACAGTCAAGAGAAACTTATATAGATATTTTAAGTGAGAAACAGCCGATGTCGGATGCATTGAAGAGTTTGTCGTGGTAANAAAGCTTGAATTCCCATACTCCAGTTTTTTTGCATGAAGCNCTCGATTCTATGGTGGTCGATTTAGACGGTTTATANGTTGATGGGACATTTGGCAGGGGAGGTCATACCGCAGAGTTGTTGCAGCGATTATCAGGTAATGCTCATGTCATAGGGTTAGATAAGGATCCNGAGGCCATAGATTTTGGAAGGTCAGAATTTAAANATGATAAAAGATTGGAGCTCTTGCATGAGAGTTTTTCAAATTTGACCAATATTCTTCAGGTACGCGGCAAACTGGGTAAAGTTTCTGGTGTGTTGCTCGACCTTGGAGTCTCATCACCTCAGCTCGATCAGGCCCAACGGGGGTTTAGTTTTATGAATAATGGCCCACTCGATATGCGTATGAATAATTCTAGCGGGCCAACCGCAGCAGAATGGATAGCNGCATCTGATCAAAACGAACTTACCGAAACATTTAGAAATTTAGGTGAAGAAAAGTACGCTAACCGAATCGCAAAAAGTATTATCAATAGTCGATCACAGCAGCCCATAACGACAACTCAACAGTTAGCAGCCATAGTCTCCGAAGCTCATCCTAACTGGCAGAAAGGAAAGCATCCCGCTACAAAAGTTTTTCAAGCTATTCGAATACGNGTAAATAATGAGCTGAATGATTTAGAGCATTTACTGGCTAATGTGCTTAAGGCGCTAAAAATCGGTGGTAGGCTTGTAGTCATAAGTTTCCATTCTCTAGAGGATAGAAGGGTCAAGAACTTTATTCGAGATCAAGAGAACGGCCCATTTGTCCCAAAAAGTATTCCAATAAAANANTCTAAAGTTCANATTTCAATGAAACGTGTTGGGAAAGCTCTTACATCTTCCAATGTAGATATTATCGAAAATAGACGGGCCAGAAGCGCGGTTATGAGAGTAGCTGAGAGAGTGGCTTNACTATGAATAAACTTNATAACAAGTCANATAACAACACNTTTCAAATTTTNATTTTGTGGATATTGGTTCTAGTATCTGCTGTCTCAGTTGTTTTTGTTAATCATTTGTGCCGTCAAAAGTACTCTGAGCTGAGTTACCTGGAGTCCTCTGCAAGCACGTTAGAGACAAATTATGGACGCCTGATTCTGGAGTTTAGCGCATGGGGGTCAATGCACCGTGTCGAGTTATTGGCATCGAAAAATCATCAAATGGTCATCCCNAAACATNATGACATAGTCATNATTGATAGCAATCGCGAAGGTTCATATTAAGATGAGCNCGAAAAGTCTCTCAATAAATGTNTCCAAGTGGCGTTATTGGTTAGTCATTGCAATTTTGATGATTTTGCCAATNTCAATTCTCATAAAAGTTGCGTTTTTACAGATACTTCCAAGTCAAAAATATGGATTCGANTTCCTTAAAAATCAGGGAGAGATGCGAGCGATAAGGAATATAAGTATTCCTGCAGTCAGAGGATCAATATTAGATAGAAATGGAAANCCTCTCGCTATAAGTACNCCTGTGGTTGATATAGTCGGCAATCCTCAGAAAATAATGACTCAAGATCATACAAAATTGGCTGAAGCACTNGGAATATCGGTACAAATTTTGAGAAANAGGTTGGATCTCTACAAGGAGAAATCATTTGTATATTTATCCCGTCAACTATCAGATCAAGACGCCAAAGCAATTTTAGATTTAAACATAAAAGGCATTTCGCAAGAAAAGCAATTTAAACGTTTTTATCCCGCGGGTGAAGTAACTGCCCAATTAGTAGGTATTACAGATTACATGGACTCGGGGCAAGAGGGTTTAGAACTCGCATTCAATGATTGGTTGAAAGGTGAAGAGGGCTTTAAAAAAGTTGTCATGGATGAGAAAAGAAGAGTTATTAATAACTTAGCTTTACTAAAGTCTTCAAAGCCAGGCAATAATCTTCGTTTGAGCATCGATCTTCGGATTCAGTATGCTGCATATACAGAATTAAAGAAATCAGTAAAGAAACATGGCGCTAAAGCAGGATCAATTGTTGTTCTCGATGTATCAACAGGTGAAATTATTGCAATGGTTAACCAACCATCATTTAACCCAAATAATCGAACAACATTGGATCAGGCGGCTCTTAGAAATAGAGCTATAACCGACCTTATAGAGCCTGGTTCAACGGTAAAGCCTTTTACTATTTTAGCGGCTCTCGAAAGTGGTGAATACGATTCTGATAGTGTGGTTAATACTTCACCCGGCTATTTAAAAGTAGATTATAAAACTTTTGTGGATCCAGTTAATTATGGCAACTTAGATCTGACAGGTGTTCTATCCAAGTCAAGTCAAGTGGGAACGACAAAAATCGCGCTTAATTTAAATCCTGAATCGATTAGAGATGTCTTCTCGCGTGTTGGTTTTGGCGATTATGTTGGGAGTGGATTTCCAGGAGAAACAATGGGAAGTTTGCCTGCATACCGAAAGTGGCATCCTGTAACTCAAGCCACCTTTGCATTTGGTTATGGTATTAGTGTTTCACCTCTTCAGTTGGCAAAAGCCTATGGAATACTGGCAAATAATGGACTTAAACGTGATGTAACGTTACTTGCAGTTGAAGAAATAGTAAGTAGTTCACGAGTTCTTGATAAAGATATATCTCATGATGTTACAAGAATGTTAACTTCTGCTGTTAGTAAAACAGGAACTGGGAAAAATGCGATGATCGATAGCTACAGTGTTGCTGGTAAGACGGGCACTCTGCATAAGGTCAAAAGCCAGGGTGGCTATGAGGATAATAAATATATTTCTGCTTTCGCAGGTTTTTCACCGACAGAAAATCCCAAAATTGTAACTGTTGTGATAATTGATGAGCCGGCTAGAGGTGATTATTTTGGTGGTTTAGTTGCGGCTCCAATATTTTCCAAGGTTACAGAAAGGGCTCTTCAGTTGATGCAGATATCACCNGATAAGCCATTGAGACCTCTTTCTCATGGAGATGCAGTTTTCAAAAAAGGAGAATCATCTTGATTGATTCTTCNTTAACAAGCGAATTACCTANGTTGNTATCTCAACTTTTAATATCTAGGGAGTGTCCATCAGTATCTATCAGTGGACTGGCCCTATCGAGTAAAAAAGTAAAAAGAGGTAACGCTTTTTTAGCAGTCAAAGGAATCCATTTAGATGGATTTAACTTTTTAATGGATGCTAAGTTACGCGGAGCTGCAGTGGTATTAGCGGAATGGGATGGCGATCGAAAAACAACCAATAAGTTTGAAGACGCAGAAGCTGATCTCGGTATTCCTGTTATAGGCGTTTGCAACTTAAGCGCTCTTATTTCCTACATAGCGGGTTATTTTTACTCAAGGCCAAGTGAAATGATAAAGGTAATGGCNGTTACGGGTACNAATGGNAAAACCACCTGTGCTCATTTGTATAGTGCCATGATGAATGAAATTAATAAAGTAAATGGAAATACTGGAAGATCAGGTTATATCGGCACATTAGGTTTAAATTATTTTTATGAGAATGAAGNNANAGAGGAGCAATCNACCAAATTNGATCATCCAGATCTAACTACTCCAGATGCAATTTCAATTCAGAAGNACTTGCATGAATTTTTATCATTGGGATANAAGAANGTTGCCATAGAGGCATCTTCTCATGGATTATCTCAGTCNAGACTNCTGGATATCGANATAGAGAGTGCGGTTTTTACAAATTTAAGTCGCGATCATCTAGATTATCANTNGACTCTAAAAGANTACGCNANATCAAAATTAAAACTTTTTACAGAGCATAAAATNCANAATGCGATTATAAATATTGANGATGACATTGGCAGAGAGATATGCAGAGAAATAGGTCAGAAGGTAACAANCCTAACNTACAGTTTGAGTAATTTAGGTGCNGATGTTCATTGCAAGTCAATAAGTTTCTCGAGCAATTGTCTAAAAGCTGAAGTAGTCACTCCTTGGGGTACGATAAATGTAAATTCCAGACTGATCGGTAAATTTAATTTATATAATTTATTAGCCGTTATCGCTGCAGTGATGTCATCTGGCATTGGAAAAAATCAAGAGAGCTTAGAGTTAATTGAAGATGCAATACCCAAGCTTTCAACACCACCGGGTCGTATGGAGGTGATATCAAAGTTTGACGTTATCGGACCAAGAGTAATAATTGATTATGCGCATACTCCAGATGCACTAAANAATTCTTTGTCAGAATTAAAATCCCATGATNTCAGTTCAATCTGGATTGTTTTTGGTTGTGGCGGTGACAGAGATAAAGGGAAAAGATCAGAAATGGGAGAAATTGCCTCNAAATATGCTGATCACGTTATTCTGACAAATGACAATCCAAGAACAGAATCTCCTTCTAAAATAATTGCTGATATTCAAAAGAACATCAAGGGAAGAGTAACAATTGAACTTGATAGAGCCGAAGCGATTAAAACCGCGATAAGATCAGCTAAAAAAACAGATACGGTTTTGATTTCGGGAAAAGGCCATGAAAATTATCAACTGATTGGCAAAAAACAAATTTTTTTCAGTGACAAATTACAAGCCGAAAGAATGCTTAATGAGCTTCAGATTTCTAACCCTGAATTAAAAGGGTGTATAGCATGACAAGTATTAGTCTTATTGACGCTGCTGAAAGATTCGGTGGAACTTTACTGAATCCCAATGCTAATTTTTTTGATTTGTCGATAGATAGTAGGAACACAAAACCCGGTGATCTTTTTGTTGCATTAAAAGGGTCTAATCATGACGGCCATTCTTTTATCTCCTCAATCAAAAATATTATTTGCGGCGCTGTTGTTTCAGAGCCAAATTTCTCGATAGATATACCTCAATGGGTTGTAGAGGATACATCAATAGCGTTAGGCCAACTAGCCACAATGAGGCGTGAAAGTTTTAANGGAAAAGTAATNGCCATAACNGGAAGNTCNGGTAANACGTCAGTNAAAGAGTCNATNTATTCAATATTAGCAACTANATATAGGGTCAGNAANACATTNAAAAATCTAAATAACCATNTGGGNGTTCCTCTAACTNTATTNAAAAATGATTTAGCTTCAGATTTTTGGATNGTCGAAATGGGAGCNAGTGGNNTNGGGGANATAGAGTATTTATGCAAAATTGCAAAGCCTGATTTTGCACTTATTAATAATATTCAAAGAGCTCATATTGAAGGATTTGGAAGTTTGAAAAATATTGTGAAAGCTAAATCCGAAATATATTTGGACTTACCTGAAAATGGTGTGGCGATAATAAATTTAGATGAAGAATCTTCTGANTACTGGTTGCAATTAAATTCAAATCGAAAATGCTTCACATTTTCCGAANATAAGGTGANTGCTGACGTTCATGCGAATAATATATTTGACTACGATAATGGCTGCTTTGAATTTNATCTGAATATTCTAGANGAGGAATCTAGTGCAACTATNGGNAAAAAAGTATTAATTGATTTNCCTGGGCTACATCACGTTCGGAACAGTCTCGCTGCTGCTGCTGTTGGATTATCCGTCGGATTGGATATAGATAACATTTGCAATGGTCTAAAAAATGCAACANTACCCCAAGGAAGGTTTCAAATTATTGATATCTCGAATTTCTTAAAAGTTATTGATGATTCATACAATGCAAATCCGGATTCTTTTAAATTAGCTGTCGAAAATCTTNAGCGAAGGCANGGCTTTAANNTTGTGGTTATTGGNGATTTGGCGGAACTGGGTGATGAATCCTGTCAAATTCATANTGAATTAGGAGATTTTATAAAAGATAGCGATATCAACTTGCTCTTGAGTCATGGAGTNATGAGCAGATACACCAGCACCTCCTGTGGTGGTAGACATTTCGACAAGTTAAAAGATCTATTATCAGAGCTCTCTGAAACGATTAGCCGAAATATGGATTCAAATTGTGTAACNAATATTNTAGTTAAGGGATCACGAAGTTCGAAAATGGAGAGGGTTGTGCANGCTCTTTTNAGGAGTTACCAGATACCATGTTAGTTATTCTTGCTGATTATTTAGCGCAATTTTTCAATTTTTTCTCGGTATTTCAATATTTAACGTTGAGAGCAATTCTAGCCGTAGTGACAGCATTGGTAATCAGCTGGATTTTTGGACCAAAAGTTATCAAATGGTTGAATTCAATGCAGTTGGAGCAAGCGATCAGAGACGACGGCCCTCAAACTCACCTAGAAAAAAATGGAACGCCCACAATGGGTGGTGCGTTAATTATTTTATCCATTTTTATAACTACTTTTCTCTGGGCAGATTTGGGGAACAAATATATTTGGATTGTTTTGATAACTATGTTCGGTTTTGGGCTTATAGGATGGCTGGATGATTATAAGAAGGTGGTAGAAAAAAGTCCGAAAGGTATTTCGGCTAGTTCAAAAATATTTTGGCAATCAATAATTGCAATTGGAGTTGCCTCAACACTCTATTTCTTGTCATCTTCACCTGCTGAGACTGAATTGATTCTACCTTTCCTAAAAGATTTCGCNCTACCTCTGGGATGGTTTTATATAGTCTTTGCTTTTTTTGTAATCGTAGGTTCGAGTAATGCGGTTAATCTAACTGATGGTCTTGATGGCTTAGCAATTCTTCCTACGGTAATGATTAGTGGAGCACTTGGAATTTTTGCATATCTAACAGGAAACTTTCAATTTGCGGGGTATCTTAATATTCCATTTATTCTTGGAACTGGAGAAGTTGTAATTATTGCCGCAGCTATCTGTGGTGCAGGATTGGGATTTCTCTGGTTCAACACATATCCGGCAATGGTTTTTATGGGAGATATTGGAGCACTTTCATTAGGAGCTGCACTTGGGATTATGGCAGTAATTGTTCGNCAAGAATTTGTTTTAGCAATNATGGGTGGAGTATTTGTAATTGAGACTTTGTCGGTAATTATTCAAGTTTTGTCCTTTAAATTAACGGGTAAGCGGGTTTTCAGAATGGCTCCAATACACCATCATTTTGAATTAAAAGGATGGCCTGAACCGAGGGTAATAGTGAGATTTTGGATTATCACTATNGTTCTTGTATTGATTGGTTTGGCAACGTTAAAGATTAGATAAATTATGCGAAATTTTACTGACATAGAAAGCTTAAAAACAAAAAAGATTTTAATTTTGGGCATTGGTAAAACAGGTGCTTCAATGGTNAGATTTTGCATTTCTAAAAACNTGAAATTTGAGATCGCAGACAACGGAGACAGCCCCTCTGAATTAAATTATGTACNCGAAAATTTCCCCGAGGAAAAAATTTATTTGGGACCATTTTCCAGATTGAACTTAGAGAAAATAGATNTCATTTTTAAAAGTCCTGGAATTCCCTCTGATGATCCAATTTTTTCGAGAAGTAGAAAATCTAACATTTGTTTAATTACCGAGATAGATTTGTTTCTTGCGGAAATTCATTCTCCTTTAGTTGCAATAACAGGTTCAAATGGAAAGAGCACTGTCACATCTTTAGTAGGCAAAATTGCTGAAGTTGAGGGTTTAAACGTTGCTGTAGGAGGTAATTTGGGATCTCCCATGCTGGATTTAATAGATGATCATATTGATCTTTATGTTATCGAATTATCCAGTTATCAACTTGAATATTTGGACAACATGAGAGGAGGTGTTGTTTGTATCTTGAATATAACTCCAGATCATTTGGATCGTCATAAAACAATGCAAAATTACATTGAAGCGAAGATTCGTATTNGCAATGGTGCTTCACATGTTTTACTAAATAATAATGACGAGATCACCTCTAAACTAAAACTAACTGCGAAAAAGAGTTTCTTTGGAACTTCGAGACCAGAAAGTGGAAACGTTGGTTTGGTAGTAAAAAACTCGAAGCAATATATCTACTTTGGTAATCAACAGCTAATGCCAGTAGATCAGATTTCAATTTATGGCGCACATAATTTAAGCAATGTTCTAGCCGCGTGCGGTCTCGCTAGCATTGTTGGACTTAGCAGTAAATCTATGAGAAAAGCGATTTCTATTTTCAAGGGATTGCCTCATCGATGTGAAAAATTTCTAACTGTAAAAAATATAGATTTTATAAATGATTCAAAATCAACAAATATAGANTCGACTAGGGTGGCAATCGAGGCTTTTCGATCTGATCATACGAAAAATATTATTTTGTTGATGGGAGGTATCGATAAAAATCAAAACTTCTCTATTTTAAATTCTATTATCGGTAGTGCTGTAAAAAAGTTAGTTTTGTTTGGCAGACATGCTGAGCGTATCAAAAAGATGATTGACATATCATTCCCAAGTGAAATCTTTGGCTTTCTCGAAGAAGCGACCACATATGCATATCGAATAGCAGATTCGGGAGACAAAATTCTTTTTTCACCTGGTTGTTCAAGCTTTGATGAGTTCGCTAACTTTGAAGAGAGAGGAATATATTTTAAAAAGTTAATCCTCAGGCATGGAAGCAAATATGANAAGTGAACGATTGAATATAAATATTCTAANTCCATTAAAAATGCTCGATATAAAAGCAGGNCAGAAAACGTTTATAGATATGTCTATTTTGATTCCAGTTCTTTNCNTAATATCAATTGGAATTGTAATGATCGCATCCGCATCATTGAGCGTNAGCGAGTTNAAGTATNGTGATAGNTTGTTCTTCTTAAAACGTCANCTTTTNTANGTAAGNNTAAGTTTAATATGTCTGTANATAGNCTTTAGGATTCCNACNAATGTNTGGGGAAAGTATTCATCNTATTTGATANTGGCATGTNTNTTTTTACTNGGCCTAGTNCTTATTCCAGGAATTGGTATNGANAGNAATGGNAGTCAAAGGTGGCTCAATATATTTGGATTTACNTTTCAAGTTTCAGANTGGGTGAAACTNAGTTTCATNATTTTTCTGGCACATTATATAAATTTAAATAAANAATCNTTTTTNTTGAANCATCAACCAATTATTAAAATCTCTTTGTTGTTCTTAGTGGTAAGCGCACTCCTTATTGCAGAGCCTGATTTTGGATCATTTGTTTTGATTGGATTTACTTTAATCTCAATGCTTTTTATATCCGGCATAAAATTACGATACTTTATTTCTATTCTTACTCTAGTAACAGTTTCATTTTGGATATTGGCAGAAATCTCGCCTTACCGGTTATCTAGAATTACATCTTATCTAGATCCTTGGTCTGAACAATTCTCCTCTGGCTATCAGTTGACCCAATCTCTTATTGCCTTTGGAAGGGGTGAATGGATGGGAGTGGGTCTTGGACAGTCTGTACAAAAGATGCTTTATCTGCCAGAGGCACATACGGATTTCGTATTTGCTATTTTTGCGGAGGAATTTGGCTTCGTTGGAGTAACAATTTTAATAGCGGTTTATTGCTTTATTTCATATAAAATTTTTCTTCTTAGTTGGAACAATTTCAATAGAAAAGATTATTTTTCGGGTTTGTTATTGTTTGGAATTGGAACTTTATTTGTGGGTCAAACATTTATTAATTTGGGTGTTAATTCAGGTTTATTACCAACAAAAGGACTTACACTCCCATTTGTGAGTTATGGCGGAAACAGTTTATTAGTCTCAAGCATAATGTTGGGTATGGTTTTGCGTTTTTCTAGCGATAATCATTTTGCGCAACGAGGTTCTCATGACTGAAATACTCACAAAAAGAGTACTTATTATGGCAGGGGGAACTGGAGGTCATATTTTCCCAGGATTGGCTGTCGCTAAGTATTTAAAGACACTAGGAGCATCAGTTCATTGGCTTGGAAGTAAGACGGGATTTGAGGTTGATTTTTTAAAAGGAAAAGATATTGCTCTCGAGTTAATTGATATTAAAGGGGTTCGAGGCAAGGGTTTTCTTCAATTATTAAGAGCACCTTTCTTTATCGCAAAGTCAATTTATCAAGCATTAGTTATAATTCAAAAAGTTAAGCCAGATGTCGTCCTCGGTATGGGCGGTTTTGTTTCCGGACCTGGTGCTATAGCCGCACTCCTGCAAAGGATTCCTGTTGTTATTCATGAACAAAATGCTGTTATGGGTACTACTAATCGAATCGTGTCTACGTTTGCTAAGAAAGTTCTAGTCGGTTTTCCAAATACATTCTTGGGTGCAATCGTCTGCGGTAATCCGATAAATAAAAAAATAGCCTCTTTAAGTCTTAAAAACAAAATCCCACAAAACAAAAATAATAGAGCTAAATTATTAATCTTAGGAGGTAGCCGAGGAGCATCTTCATTAAATTCAGTAATTCCTCAAGCCTTAGCGATGTTAGATAAAAACATGAGGCCAGAGGTGCTTCATCAAACCGGGAGAGAACATTTTCAAAAAACCAATGACACATACCGTTCCGAACTATCGGTAAATTGTCTTCAAAATATAACATTGGTTCCATTTATAGACGATATGAGTGAAGCATACCAATGGGCCGATTTTGTAATTTGTCGATCTGGAGCACTCACAATATCTGAGCTGGCAAGCGTAGGAATATGTTCGATACTTGTTCCATTTCCACATGCGACTGACAATCATCAGTTTAAAAATGCACAAATCTTAGCTCGAGCTGGATCTGCTGAGATAGTTGAACATAAAAGTTTTAATGCGCAGTTAATGTCGGAAAGAATCAGTTTTTATTCTGAAAATGGAAAGCTGAGACAGGAAATGTCAGAAAAAGCGCGATTTATCGCTAAAANCAATTCAGATGAGAGGGTAGCANAAGAGTGCATTGAGGTGATAAATAATGNAAGTTCATAAGATGNCACATCCTCAAATGAGAAGAATACAAAATATTCATTTTGTGGGTATTGGAGGAAGNGGTATGAGCGGTATCGCAGAAGTNCTTCTAAATCAGGGATATTCAATAACGGGTTCAGATATTGCAATCAACCCAAGTATTATCAATCTCAGATCGTTGGGGGCTTCTATTTTTATAGGTCATGACAAAGTAAATATTTCTTCTGCAGACGTTGTCGTTAAGTCCTCGGCGGTAGATTTCGAAAATGAGGAGATTATAGAGGCATTTAAATCAAATATTCCTGTAATAAGAAGAGCTCAGATGTTGGCAGAGTTAATGAGATTTCGTCATGGAATCGCGGTAGCTGGTACACATGGAAAAACAACAACAACAAGCATGCTCGCCTCCATCCTAGCCGAAGATCATAAAGATCCCACTTTCATAATTGGAGGGAAAGTAAATAGTCTTGGGACAGGCGCAAAGTTAGGAGAGAGTCATTATCTTGTTGCCGAGGCTGATGAAAGTGATGCTTCTTTTGTTCATTTGCAACCTTTAGTAGCAGTGATAACAAATATNGATTTCGANCANATGGAGACNTATGANCATGATATNGAGAAATTNAAGTCTACATATGTAAGTTTTTTACACAATTTACCTTTTCATGGACTCGCCGTTGTTTGTGCAGACGATACAAATATTGAAAGCATTCTTCAAAGAATCAGTAGACCATGCATAACTTATGGNTTTTCANAAAAAGCAGATGTTCAAATTACNGAATTTGAATCTTTTCAAAATAAATCTGAGTTTAAAATTAATAGTAATAGCCAGAATAAAAGTCTTTCCATCAAACTTAATATGCCTGGCAAGCATAATGCCCTAAACGTTGCAGCTGCNGTAACCGTTGCTCTCGACGAAGGTATTTCTTCTNATGTTATAGAGAGAGCATTAAAAANTTTTTCCGGTGTGANTAGGAGATTTGAAGAGATAATCTCAATTAAAAAGCCAGGATGCGAGATTACGTATATCGATGACTATGGGCATCATCCAAGTGAGATAAGAGCCACGTTGGATGCGGCCAGACTTGGTTGGCCAAAAAGAAAAATTATTTTAATTTTTCAACCACACCGTTTCAGTCGAACCAGAGATCTGTACTCTGATTTTGTGGATGTNTTATCNAATGTAGATTTTCTNATATTAATGAATATTTATTCAGCTGGTGAAAACTNTATAGCAGAAGTCAATTCAAAAANCTTGAGTAATGAAATCAGTCGAAACTGCAAGTGCGANTCACATNACCTAAATGATNTCGATTTAATAGTAAAAAAGTTAGTTGGNTCACTATCAAATAACGATCTCATAATTACNCAAGGAGCGGGAGATATTAGTAGTCTCGCTCCACTTATTAAATCTGCAGTTATGGATTATGCAAATGATTAAGAATCAAGAGATTAACTTGGATTACTTGTCGAATTTGTCTATCGGCATAATGTATGGCGGAATCTCAAATGAGAGAGAAATATCTTTAAAAAGTGGAGAAGCTNTCTTCTCAGCGCTTGNAGCAAGCGGAATTAATGCGACTTTAATTGATCATAAAGATACTGTCCTTAAGGTCGATGATCGCCTCTCTTTGGATATAATTTTTATTGCTTTGCATGGACCTGGAGGAGAGGATGGAACGATTCAGGACAGACTAGATGAATTAAATATCCGNTACACGGGTAGCCGAGGTAATTCCTCCAAGTTAGCNATCAGTAAATGCAAGTCTAAACGCCTATGGAAGAAAATTGGAGTTCAAACGGCTGATTTTAAAATTTTGAATGAGACTGATGATTGGGTGACTACGCTAGAAGACCTTGGTGGAAGCGTAATGGTTAAACCTGACTCAGAAGGTTCAAGTATAGGTATGACTCAAGCATTTAATGCTGGACAACTTGCGCACGCATACAAAGTAGCTAAGAAATACTCTGGAACTGTAATAGCAGAATCAATGCTAACTGGAAGTGAGTACACTGTCTCAATTTTAAGTGATGAAACACTCCCATCAATAAAAATCGAGTCTGCTGCGAAGTTTTATGACTTTGAAGCAAAATACTTTTCTGATGACACGAATTATATTTGTCCAAGTGGTCTTTCTAAAAAGAGAGAGGAGGAGATTCAGCTTTTAGCTCTTAGAGCATTTAAAAGTTTAGATTGTGAAGGTTGGGGTAGAGTCGATTTGATGGCTGATGCAAATGGAGTTTTTAACGTCCTCGAAGTAAATACGATCCCTGGAATGACTAAAAAAAGTCTTTATCCAAAAGCCGCTAAAGCAGCAGGGATAGAGTTTGAAGAATTAGTGTTGCGAATATTGGACGGTGTAAAACAATGAATCAGGTCAAAAGTTTTATTATTTGTATCGTGCTTGTTCTCACCGCAGGCCTGAGTATGACTGCTTGCCAAAAATTGGATAAACCAATTGATCGTGTCGTGGTAAATGGTGACTTTTATCATTTGAAAGAAAAAGAGGTTATTAACTTAATTGATCAAAAAGTTAAAGATGGATTCCTTAGTTTAAATTTAAGTAGATTAAATAAATATTTGGAAAGTGAGCCTTGGATTCGTAATGCAACTATACGACGCTCTTGGCCATCCACAATAATAGTCGATATTACAGAGGAAAAGCCCATTGCAAGATGGGGAGAGAAACAAGTTCTAAATAATGTTGGAGATTATCTTGAGATAACAAACAAACAATCGATTCAAAATCTCCCTACTTTTACCTCAGAATTTGGTAAGTCTAAAGAGATGATTGAAAGCTATCAGTTAATGTCTGATATTTTAGGTCCTACCGGTTTAAAAGTGCACGAAATTCGGAGAGATACTGTGGGGTCTTGGTTAATTACTACATCATCGGGTATAGAAATTAATCTGGGAAGGGATCAGCTTGTCCAGAAATTGCTGCGTTTTCAAATTGTATGGTCAGCTCAACTCACCTCTCAGGTTGAAAATATTAAAACTATTGACATGCGTTATCCAAACGGACTGTCAGTTGCTTGGAATCAAAATGATCATATTTAAAGTTAAATATAAAAATTTCAATTTTAGATTGGAGTCTAGGAGAGTAAATCATGAATAGTGCCAACTATGAAAATGTTATAGCTGCCTTGGATATAGGAACTTCAAAGGTTATAGCGATTATTAGTCATGTAAATTCTGATGGTGTAATCGAAATTATTGGTACCGGGACTCATCAGTCAACAGGATTAAAAAAGGGCGTAGTAGTAGATATTGAGGCAACAGTAAACTCAATTCAACGAGCAGTTGAGGAAGCTGAATTAATGTCAGGATGCTCTGTAAATACAGTTTTTGCAGGCATAGCAGGTAGTCATATTAGAAGTTTGAATTCACATGGAATTGTAGCCATTCATGATGGTGAAGTTCAATCGTTTGATGTTGAAAGAGTTATAGATGCAGCGAGAGCTGTGGCTATTCCGGCTGATCAAGAAATACTCCATGTCCTCCCTCAGGAATATATTATCGATGAACAAGAGGGAGTCAAGGAGCCGGTCGGTATGTCAGGAGTTCGACTAGAAGCTAAAGTTCATCTTGTGACATGCGCGGTTAACTCTGCTCAAAATATTAAGAAGTGTATTCGAAGGTGTGGTCTCGAGGTCTCCGGATTAGTTTTAGAGCAATTAGCGTCGAGCTATGCAGTCTTGACAGAAGATGAGAGACAACTTGGTGTTGCACTTGTAGATATCGGAGGCGGCACATCAGACATTGCAATTTTCACAGATGGATCTATAAGGCATACGGGAGTTATACCTATAGCAGGAGATCAGGTAACTAATGATGTAGCGATGGCCTTACGCACGCCCACAGCATATGCAGAAGAGTTAAAAATTAAGTACGCATGTGCACTCGCCAAACTTACCAAGGCTGATGAAACCATAAAAGTGCCTTCTGTGGGCGAAAGGAGTGCGCGAAACATGTCCAGACAACTTTTGGCAGAGGTAGTAGAGCCTCGATATGACGAGCTATTTACTCTAGTTCAAGCTGAATTGAGACGCAGTGGTTATGAAGATCTTATCGCAGCCGGGATAGTATTGACTGGTGGTACTTCAAAAATGGAGGGGGTTACTGAGCTCGCTGAAGAAGTCTTTCATATGCCAGTTAGAATTGCTTCTCCACATAATGTAAGCGGGTTGTCCGACATAGTTAATAATCCGATTTACTCTACTTCTGTGGGATTACTTCATTATGGTCGATCACAAATACACCAGAACAAATTGAAAGGAAGAAATGGTAAAAATCGTACTTCGGTACTAAAGAATATTATTAATTGGTTTCGAAATGAGGTGTAAAAGTTTTAAACATTTAATTTAATCTTAATACTAAAAAGGGAGAACAACATGTTCGAATTAGTAGAAAGCGTTCCAAAAAATGCGGAAATCAAAGTTATTGGGGTCGGTGGAGGAGGATGCAATGCTGTAAGACACATGTTGGATAGCAACATAGAAGGCGTCCATTTAGTTTGCGCAAACACTGATGCTCAGTCTATGGAAAAGGTAGATGGTGCTACAACATTACAATTAGGTAATGCTTTGACTAAGGGTTTAGGAGCTGGCGCGAATCCTGAGGTTGGGCGACAAGCTGCCCTGGAAGATAAAGAGCGAATATCACAAGTTCTTAATGGTGCTGATATGGTTTTTATAACGGCGGGTATGGGTGGCGGAACTGGAACCGGTGGCGCACCAATAGTTGCTGAAATTGCGAAACAAATGGGTATTCTCACTGTAGGGGTAGTAACTAGACCTTTTTCTTTCGAGGGCAGAAAGCGAATGGAGGTAGCAAATGAAGGGATTAAATTACTCAGAGAGTGTGTTGATTCGCTGATAATCGTACCCAATGAAAAATTATTAGAAGTTCTTGGGAAAGATATGAATTTACTGTCTGCATTTAAACATGCTAACGATGTTCTTTTCGGGGCTGTTAAAGGTATTACTGATCTAATTTTGTTAGATGGTCTCATGAATGTGGATTTTGCTGATGTAAAAACTGTGATGGCAGAAATGGGTATGGCGATGATGGGAAGTAGCGAATCAACGGGGGATAGTAGAGCAGCAATTGCCGCAGAGGGAGCAGCAAGGTGTCCGTTATTAGAAGATGCAGATCTTCAAGGAGCGAAAGGGATATTAGTTAATATAACAAGTGGCTTTGATCTTACTCTCGGAGAATTCCAAGAGGTTGGGAATATAATTCGCGAGTTTGCTGATGATGATGCAACGATCATAGTCGGTAGCGTATTTGATCCTGAATTTGAAGGAATTTTAAGAGTTACCGTGGTAGCTACGGGATTAAGATCAGCGGCACCTAAGTCGGTGTCAAGAATAGTTCCTGAAATTACGACTCCTCGAAAACAAGGTGAACCTGATTGGCGTGTTCTTGAGAAGCCAACAAGTGCTAGGCGTGCACAAGATCAATCAAATAGACCTGAAATCAGGCAAGTTCCTGAAAGTAATGAAATTAAGCATGATTACCTCGATGTTCCGGCATTTTTAAGGAGACAAGCAGACTAATTTAAATCTAAATATATGAAATAATTTAAAAATTGGAATTGGCTTGTTATTTGTATTAAGTGCTTTATATTAATCATACAATGATTAAGCAAAGAACAATTAAAAATTCTGTATCTGCTTCTGGGGTGGGCCTGCATTCTGGTGTAAAAGTTTATTTAACTTTGCGCGCTTCTCTACCAGATACTGGGATAGTATTTCGTAGGTCAGACTTGGGTAAGACCGCTTGTATACATGTTTCTCCTGAAAGTGTTGGTGAAACTCATTTGCATACAACAATTATGCAAAATGAAAGTAAAGTTGCAACCATTGAACACTTGATGTCTGCTATTGCAGGTTTAGGTATCGATAATTTAGAAATTGATCTATTCGGTGAGGAAGTTCCGATAATGGATGGCAGCGCTAGCCATTTCGTTTTTCTTTTGATCTCCGCTGGCATAGTTGAGCAGAATGTGCCAAAAAAGTTCATAAAGGTCAAAGAGCCTGTAGATGTCGAGAAAGACGGTAAGTATGTGAAATTTCGACCCCACGATAATTTCGAACTGAAATTTTCTATGGATTTTGATCATCCCTTTTTACAGCAACAACAACTCTCCGCTTCAGTATCATTCTCCAGCGAAACATATATGAGAGAAGTGAGTAAAGCGAGAACTTTTGGATTTATGAGGGATATTGAGTATCTTAAGACGCTTGGACTGGCTAGAGGTGCTAGTCTGAATAATGCAGTAGGTATTGAAGANAACTGTATAGCAAATGAGAGTGGGCTCAGNTACGAGGATGAGTTTGTTAAACATAAAATTTTAGATGCTATTGGTGACCTCTTTGTGGCTGGACACATTCTGATTGGAAAATATGAGGCCTTTAAATCTGGTCATGAATTGAATAATATGGCGATAAGACATTTGTTAAAAACACAAGATGCATGGGAATATGTTACATTCGAGGATGACGATTTAGATTGTCCAATCCAATATAATCTTAGTGCAAGTAGCTAACAGCGAGATGAAAATTTGAAATTAATATTTGTTAATAATAAAAATGCGTCTAAAGCCAAGATTTTTGACTTTAATTCTTTAGCTCACATAGGAATCGCATCAGTTATTTTGGGTATACCAATGTCCTTAGGTCTGTTTATAGGGCATAAAGTAACAGATATTAAATGGGAAAATCTTTTTCAAAATACGCTCGCTNAAATGGAGGTGCAGATCGTCAATCAGCGAGATNATGTTGANGCGCAAAAAGAGGAATTNGAGGATTCCTTGAATGCTATGACAGTAAAGCTTGCTCAATTAAGATACAGAATAGTGCGGCTTGACGCACTTGGTGAAGAGCTAACAAATGTTGCTGGGATAGACCAAAGGGAATTTAGTTTTTCGCAAGAGCCAGGTNTAGGAGGGCCAAATAGTTTAAATACTGATAGGTCTGCGTCAAATCNGATTAATATTGATAGATACTCAGAAAAATTCGCAGACCTTGAACATGCNGTTTTAGGGCAAGAAACTCAGCTTAATGTTCTTAAAAATGTTCTTGCGGATAAATATCTTCGCAGCGAGCAAACCATCGCGGGCAAGCCTGTCAGGAGAGGTTGGATGTCCTCAGATTATGGAATGCGAACCGATCCGTTTCATGGTAAGAGGCAGTGGCATGCTGGGATGGATTTTGCGGGTAGAAAAGGGGACGATATTCTCTCTATCGGCTCTGGGGTGATAACTCACTCGGGTATGAAAAGTGGTTATGGATTGATGGTTGAGATAACCCATAATGATGGTTTCGTAACAAGATATGCGCATAATGACAAAAATGTTGTTGAACTTGGTAGTANTGTAAAGAAAGGTCAAGTTATTGCAAAAATGGGNAGCTCAGGAAGATCGACNGGTCCTCATGTTCACTTAGAAGTACACAAAAACGGCAGAACAGTAGATCCATCATCATATATAAATCGAACTATTCGATAGCATCAANCTNTTTTTTTTCGCCAGAACTCTCTTAAACTATAAGACTNAANACTACTATGTTATTTAATCCTCTCAAATCTATATTTGGCTCAAGCAATGACCGCGCAATCCGGTCCCTTAACAAAACGATTTCTAAGGTTAATTATTTTGAGGAAAAATACAGAAATATGCCTGATTCGGAATTGTCCGGGCAGACGACTATATTAAAGGAAAGACTAGATAATGGAGAGTCAATCGATGACGTCTTAGTTGATGCGTTTGCGACAGTTCAAGAGGCATCATCTCGTGTTTTAAAGATGAGACATTTTGATGTCCAGCTTCTGGGCGGCTTAGTTNTGCATCAGGGTAAGATAGCTGAAATGAAAACTGGTGAGGGNAAAACTTTAGTTGCGACTCTTGCTGCATACTTAAATGCNCTTTCAGGTGAGGGTGTTCATATAATAACGGTAAATGATTACTTGGCTAGACGTGATGCTCAATGGATGGCGCCTTTATACAATTATNTAGGTCTTTCAGTCGGAATTATTCAATCNTATCAAGGTCACGGTCACGCAAATTCTTTTGTAATTAATGCTAACAATAATGAGATTAAGGAGTGTCAGAGGGCAGAGGCTTATCAAGCAGATATTACCTATGGCACCAACAATGAATTTGGTTTTGATTATCTTAGGGATAATATGGCTCTCAGAATGGAGGATAAAGTTCAGAGACAACTTGGCTTTGCCATAGTTGATGAGGTGGATTCGATTCTAATTGACGAGGCAAGAACTCCTTTGGTCATATCAGGAGCAACGAAGAATAGTTCTTCTATTTATAAAAAAATGAGCAAATTGGTGCTCGATTTGGATCTGGCTTTGCCAAGTCAAGATGCAGAAGACTCGGAAGACCTGCAAGAATCAAAATCTCTAATCGGAGATTTTACCCTTGATGAAAAAAGTCGAAGTATAGAGTTAACAGAAGACGGCCACCAAAAAATAGAAGATATTCTCTTCAAGGCAGGACTTTTAGAGGCCGATCAAAATTTATATCAAGCATCGAACTTAGGCCTTCTGCATCATGTTAATTCTGCCTTGAAGGCAAAATATTTATTTAATAGAGATGTAGAGTACTTAATTAAGGACGGTCAGGCCATTCTGATTGATGAACATACAGGTCGAACAATGCCTGGAAGAAGACTTTCTGATGGCCTGCATCAGGCAATAGAAGCAAAAGAAAATTTGAATATACAACAAGAGAGTCAAACACTAGCGTCTACCACATTTCAGAATTACTTTAGGTTATATGAAAAGTTAGCGGGAATGACGGGAACAGCAGATACCGAAGCCTATGAATTTCAGGAAATTTATAATTTACAGGTGACTGTTATTCCGACTAATACCGAAGTGGTTAGAAAGGATGAGGATGATGTTATTTTCCTGACTCAAAAAGAAAAATTTGAAGCTGTTATCGATGATATCAAATCAACGATACACCAGGGTGCTCCTGTGTTGGTCGGAACGGCTTCTGTAGAAACATCAGAATTACTCTCGAAAATGCTAAAAAAAGCTAAGATAAATCATAAGGTCCTAAATGCTAAACAACATGAACTTGAAGCTAATATTATAGTTAATGCGGGACGACCAGGTGCTGTTACTATTGCGACCAACATGGCGGGAAGAGGAACTGATATTGTTCTAGGAGGGAATCTTGAAGCTGAGATTGCTGAGTTGAATAAATCAAAGAACTTTAAAAGTGATCATATAGAAAAAATTAAAACTAATTGGAAAGACAGGCACGAGAGAGTAATTGAGGCTGGGGGATTACATATTATTGCGACAGAGAGGCATGAGTCCAGGAGGATTGATAATCAATTACGTGGACGTGCTGGACGTCAAGGAGATCCAGGAGTTTCACGATTCTATTTATCGCTTGANGATCCTCTAATGAGNCTGTTTGCGTCAGATACCGTCAAGAACATGATGAGGCGCATGGGAATGGAGTATGGAGAATCGATTTCACATGGCATGGTGACAAATTCTATTATCAAGGCGCAAAGAAAAGTTGAAGGTAGGAACTTTGATATCAGAAAGCATTTGCTCGAATATGATGATGTGGCAAATGATCAGAGACAAGTTATTTATCAGCAACGTAGAGATATTTTGGAAGATGAAGATATTTCACTAATAGTTTCTAATATTAGAGAAGATGTTGTCAACTTATGCATCAGTCGCTTTGTCCCTGTAATGAGTGTAGATGAGCAGTGGGACATAAAAGGANTGGAAGAGGCTTTGACTCGAGATTTCGGAGTTAAGTTGGCTGTCTCGCAGTGGCTAGAATCTGATAACAGGCTTGATGAGGAGGGCTTAAGAGAAAGAATAGTATCTTTGGTAGCGGACAACTACAAAATTAAGTGCTCTCAGTTTGGTGATCAAATTAAAGANGTAGAAAGGCAAGTAATGCTGCAAGTGGTTGACACACTCTGGAAAGATCANCTCTCGGCGATGGAGCAATTGCGACAAGGTATTGGACTGCGTGCCTATGCTCAAAAGAACCCTAAACAAGAGTATAAGCGGGAATCTTTCAGACTTTTTGAAGAGCTACTAGACAATATAAAGTTTGAGACTGTCCGCTATTTAAGTCATGTAAAGTTTGCAAGCGACGAGGAGATAAAAGAACTTGAGCGCAGACAAAAAATGGATCAAAAAGATCATGACTATAATCATGCGAAAGTCCAAGGTTTAGGTGACAATGAAGAAGAAAAAACTAAATCAAACATTTCCTCAAAACCCTTAGTTCGAGAAGGACCAAAAGTGGGCCGAAATGAACTTTGCCCTTGCGGCTCANGAAAAAAATATAAGCTCTGTTGTGGCAAGATTTAACTTGTATGATTCGAGAGATTGAAAATGAAAGCCTCGAATTTTGATGAATTACTTCCGATCAACGGTATAAAGCTAGGAACTGCCTTTGCGGGAATTTTGGANGTAAACCATAGGCCAGATNTTGTAGTGATAGAAATTGGCAACGCATCGAATACCGCAGCACTTTTTACGTCGAGTTCTTTTAAAGCTCCCCCTGTAATTGTAAGTAAAAATAAAATATCTCGAAAGNNACCAAAATACATCATTATTAATACCGGAATAGCTAACTCTGGGACTGGCGACAAAGGTATAAGTGATGCNTGTCATATTTGTGATTGCATCGCTGAATTGATGGGTGTGGATTCTGATTCNGTGCTCGCTTGCTCTACGGGAAGAGTGGGAGAATNTTTGCCAGTTCCAAANATATTAGCTGCTATTCCAGAAGCCCTAAGTTCACTNTCAGTGGATGGTTGGGAGAAGGCCGCTAGTGGGATTCTAACGATAGATTCAGGNCCCAAAGGAGTTAGTAAAAAGATTNCATTTGATCATGAAGTTACAATTACGGGAATCGTCAAAGGTTCTGGAATGATTAAACCTAATATGGCAACAATGCTNAGTTTTGTTGCAACAGATGCATGCATTGATGANGAGTTATTAAATTATGCCNTTAAAAAAGTTGTTAATGAGACGTTCAATCAGATTACTATTGATAGGGATATGTCAACAAATGACAGTGTCTTTTTGATCGCGACNGGTAGNTCAGGATCGGTAATCGANGAGGGGAATTTTCATGTTTTTTATGAGAGCCTATTATNTATTTTTNAAGAGTTAGCATTNGCTGTAGTANAAGANCCAATTGANGCNGAACATATCATAGAAGTGTCTGTTNTTAATGCCNTGAGTGATNAAGAGGCCAAAAAGNTTGCTAATGAGGTTGCAGAATCTCTCTCAGTGAAAACAGCTATTTCNAATAAGAAACCATATTGGGGTTATATTCTAGTAGCATTGGGGCACCTTGAAATAACGGATTTTGATACAAAATTGGTGAACATACGGATAAATGGATGCCATGTGGTTANAGATGGTGCTGCGAACCAACGGTTNTCAAAGATCTCGGATAGTGTTTTTAATGAATTTTTAGAAATAAAAATAGATGTTGCAAGAGGTCGATCTGTCAGCAAAGTGTTGTCCAACGATGTTCTTCATCATGCGTACCGCCAAAGTACATAATTTATTTAGGCACAATTTTGAATTCTCTCAATGTTGTAGTTGGTATAATTTCAAGAGATAAAACTCTTCACAAGACGAGCGAGATCGTAATTGCCAAACGCGCGAAAAAATCGGTACGAGGANATTTATGGGAATTCCCTGGCGGGAAAGTNGAGACAAATGAAACAAGTTTTGATGCTCTTAAAAGAGAGCTAAAAGAAGAATTGAATATTAATGTCAGTNTCGCGCGTGAGGTTAAAAACTTTCATCACCAATATACTGATTTATCGATTTATTTCAGCGTTTGGCATGTTACAGAGTTTAGGGGCAATCCTATTGGAAATGAAGGGCAGTCAGTGGTCTGGAGCTCATGCGGTGAATTGAGTCAATATTCATTTCCTGCAGCAAACNCTATTATTTTAGAGTGGATTATTCAGAATATTTGCATTAAGTAAGAGAAGTTTAATAAATTGATGGCTCATCATCAGAATTTTCGTGAAGATCATCAGATATAGCGAAGCTCTCTGTTGCCCAATCACCAAAATCGATTCGTTGACACCGAGAAGAGCAAAATGGTCGGTATTTTTCTTCTAATATCCATGNGACTGNTNCGTTGCACGTAGGACATTTTACTTTTAAAGGTTGCAAGAGTTCCTCGCTAGNTNGCTAAATTTTCTGTGATAATAATCTACNTGCTTTTTTAGATCATCTTCAGATTTTGTATTATCTGCAATATAAGTTGATAGTTTTATTTTNTCGGATCGCGGCATTTGAGTGTTTATGATTTTTTTTATTTCATTAATCGTAGCCTTATCTCTTTGAGAAGCTCTAATAATTTGCATCTCCTCAGGAACATCTATTAGCAATACCACATTAACCAGTTTGTATTGATTTGTCTCAAATAGCAGAGGAGACTCCAATAAAACGTAGCATCCGGAGGCATTATTTATGTCTAAAATTATTTTTTCCCGGATTATTGGGTGTAATAGATTTTCAAGCCAGAGTTTTTCAGATGTATCCTCAAAAATTATCTCTCTAAGTTTGGATCTTTCGAGGTTACCTTTCTTATCAACAATTTTTTTACCAAAGTGTTGTTTTATTTTTAAAAGTGCGTGGGAGCCTGAAGAGACAGAGTCCCTGGCAATAATATCAGCATTAATAACCTCAGCTCCGAGTTTTTCGAAATGCTTTGCAGCAGTCGACTTACCGCTCCCTATACCGCCTGTCAGGCCAACTACAAAACGATTAAGTGGATTCAATTTCGAGTACTCAGACATTTAAAATATTAAAGATAAGTGAGGGAAATAGAAAGTATCATTTATTTTTGTAATCATAGTTACCCATCCTGCGATCGCTAAAAATGGTCCAAAGGCAAACTCATTTTTTATTAAACTAGTTTTAACTTTCATAAAAATCCCATAGGTTATGCCCATTATGCTTGCCACAAGTAAAATAGAAGGAATTGATTGCCATCCCAACCATGCGCCTAGAGCTGCTAATAATTTGAAATCACCATAACCCATGCCATTTTTGCCAGTTAATAGTTTAAACAACCAAAATACTGACCAAAGAATACAATAGCCGAGAACAGCGCCCATAACGGCATGCTCTAAATCAATAAATAAACCATCGGTATTCGCTAACAAACCAATCCACAATAGCGTGAGCGTGAGCTGGTCTGGAAGAATCATTTTATTGATGTCAATCATGGTGAGGCTTATTAAAAATGCTGAAAAAATAGCGATGAACGCTAATTGAGTAACGTTTGTTGAGATGTAAAGTAAAAAGCAAAAACATATTGCTGTTAATAATTCTACAATGAGATATTGAATCGAGATCTCATTTTGACAATCAGAACACTTACCCTTTAGAAAGATATAGCTCAATATTGGGATATTATGCTTGATACTTATAACAGCTTTACAATGAGGACACTTCGATCTTCCCCACCAAATTGTCCCTACAAAATCTGAGTCTACGTTAGTCTTTGATTCACTGTTGTTTGAATCAATATTCATATTATTTGGCAATCGAAAAATTACTACGTTAAGAAAACTACCGATTATCAAGCCAAAGATAAAAATAGTATAAAAACTCAAAAAGTCATAATTCATAGAATAAAGTTAATGTGTTCGTTAATGGTTTACCCTGTTTGCGTCAATCTCATTGATAAATCAACAGAATTGACGGATTTGGTAAGACTTCCACAAGAAATTCGGTTTATAATTTTGTTTGCTGATAGATACTCTGCCAGATTGTCCTCATTGATATTTCCCGAAACTTCTATCTTAGGCGCAGGATTTTTTAATTCACCTATTTTGTTAACTTCTTCACTAGAGAAATTATCGATCAAGATGACATCTACGTAGGCGTTAAGGGCCTCATTAAACTCATTTAAATTCTCTACCTCAACCTGAACTTCAAGATCGGGTCTAATTTCCCTTGCTCTTCTAACCGCTTTAGTTATGCCTCCACACGCTTTAATATGGTTTTCTTTTATTAAAAAAGAGTCAAAAAGCCCAATTCTATGGTTTTTGCAACCACCAATAGAAATCGCATATTTTTGAGCTAACCTAAGTCCAGGAATGGTCTTACGTGTATCTAGTATTTTTACGCTGGAGTTTTTTGCAATACTGGCATAGCGGTTGGCGTTGGTGGCAGTGCCAGACAAGATTTGCAAAAAATTGAGGATAGTCCTTTCTGCAGTTAATAAAATTCGAGTAAAGCCCTTTATGGAAGCAAGTATTTGATTGGGTTTAATAAAATCACCATCTTTCACAAACCACTCTATTTTTGTTGTGGGATCTAGTTGAGATAAAACTTCATTCACCCAGTTTATTCCACAAACAACTGCTTTCTCACGTGATATAATTTCAGCAACAGAGAAGGAGTTTGGTGAGATCAACTCGGCAGTTATATCGCCAGAATTTATGTCCTCCTCTAAAGCTCTCGAAACGCATTTTGGAATATCTTTCTCTAGGAAAGCCTTTAATCTTTGCACGCCTGAATTCTCATTGTCTTTCCTTAAGTGTAACATTAAATATAATATAAATTTATTTGCCCAGCGTCTTGGAATGCAATATGAATCAAATAATAGATGGTTGGCTTGAGTCTGTAATTCGCGCTCCCTCCCCGAATACTGATTCTCGACCTAAAAATTGTGAGACAAGCTTGTTGGTTATTCATAATATTAGTCTTCCACCGGGTATTTTTGGTGGTAGGTTTGTGGAGGATTTTTTTACAAATAATTTAGATTTCACTTTAAATCCTTACTTCCAGAATCTTAAGGATCTAAAAGTTTCATGTCATTTATTTATAAAAAGATCCGGTGAAATCACTCAATTTGTATCGTTGAACGAACGGGCATGGCATGCAGGGTTGTCTGTATTTAATGGAAGATCCAATTGCAATGACTATAGCATTGGTATCGAACTTGAGGGAACTGATGAGGAAGAGTATACAGAATATCAATACAAATCTTTGGTAAGTGTAACAAGCACGATTATGAGTAGGTACCCGGCCATAACTTCGGACAGGATTGTAGGTCACAGTGACATCTCACCAGGNCGAAAAACTGATCCTGGCAACTCNTTTGANTGGATTCGCTANAAAAGAGAACTAAATCTCATGTTTNAGGTNTAGCTCCCCAAGGAGCNACTTTNAGNAATAAGATCATTCCGGGAAGCGCGAGTAAAGTGCATANNTAAAAAAAGNATTCCCATCCTATNGNNTCNACAATAAAACCTGATGACGCGCTAATTGCAGTTCGTGGGATGGCAGTCATGGCGGTAAATAGAGCGAATTGCGTTGCTGCATAACGTTTGCTAGTAGTTCTTGCAATGAAAGCGATAAACGCAGCAGTGCCCAAGCCCACTCCAAGATATTCGAAGCTAATTACTAACCCAAGGAGAATTATCCCTTCTCCTATTCGGGCAAGAATAGCAAATCCAATAATTGATATTATCTGAATAAACCCGAATATCCACAATGCTTTATTGATCCCAATTTTTATCATGATAATGCCACCAGCAATACCACCAAAAATACTTGGCCATAACGCTGCATTTTTTGCAACGATGCCAATCTCTTTCATTGAAAAACCAAGATCAATATAGAACGGCGTTGCAAGAGATGTCGCCATGCTGTCACCAAGTTTATACAAAAGCATGAATAGGATAATTGCAATGCCATGCTTTACTCCTTGTCTGGAGAAGAACTCAAGAAAAGGATCAAATAAAAAATTCGCGTTATTAGATTTTAGTGCATTCATCTCAGGTTCTTTGACCAACAATGTCATTACAATACCCATTGAGATGAATAGGGCGGTTATAATGAATACTAGCATCCAAGGAATGAATTCAGATAGTATCAGCGCCAAACTACCAGGAATCAAACTGCTTACCCTATAAGCGGTTACATGAATAGAGTTGCCCAGACCCAATTCTGAGTCTGGTAAAATCTGTCTCCTATATGCGTCGACGGCAATATCAAATGTTGAGCTGAATATGGCAATCGCAAAGCATAATATGCTCAACTGAAAAAGGTGAAGAGACGGATTTAAAAATCCCAGAGAGCCTATGAGTAAAATTAATATGAGCTGGGTAAGCATCATCCAGCCTCTGCGTAGCCCAATTCTTTTGTTAAAGAATCTAAGGTTATATGTGTCTAAAAACGGGGCCCATAAAAATTTGAGTGTGTAGGGCAGAGTGGCTAATGACAAAAGTCCAATTTCTGCTAAGCCGACTTCTTCATATCTCAACCAAGCGGGGATTAGTTGAATAAGAATATACAAAGGTAAACCAGATGCAAAACCAGTGAAGATACACGTGATCATTCTCGCGTTTAAAATATTTTTCTTGAAATGGTTGTTTGACACTTATAGATCCATTTTCGAAAAAATTTTCAAGATTGTTTCTATAGTCATAATACTCACTATCCTATCACAATAACGATTTTCCTCTTTGTTTCAGTTTAATTAATCAATAGTGAAAAAAGTAATCTGGATTCAGAGTCATCATTTAAATAAATTCAAATTAGATGTTTCGCCTTCATATATAATGCATTAAAAACATGTCATTTAAGATCTATAAAAATGCGAATAAAACTTTTCCCTGTAGTAATTTTCTTTCTGATAATTGCTGAAATATACTCTCTGATTTTAGTGAGTCAGATAACTGGAGTTCTAAATTTACTTCTGTTGATGGTTATCACCGCTTTTGTTGGAGTTGGTTTTATACGTAAGCAGGGATTAGCGAGTTTGATAAGAGGGAGCGAGAAAATATTCGGTGGAGAATTGCCAACTTCAGAATTAATTGAAGGGTTATTGTTAGTAATTNGCGGCATTTGTCTTTTAATGCCAGGGTTTATTAGTGACTGCTTAGGTATTATTCTTGCGGTGCCTTTTAGTCGAAAAATGGTGACAATTCGTCTAAACGATTCTTCGTTTTTCAAATTNCGAGCAAATTTNAAGGCTGGCGCGACTAAAAGTGAATCNGCAAGAGATGATTTTTCAGAGGATATCATTGANGCTGAATATTGGGATCATNGTGATCAAACAGGCATAAAAAAAAGTAGCAAAGACCCTTGAAAATTNAAAATCACACCACCATATAAGAAAGTAATCCGTAAAATTGCGGGAAACTTAAAAAAAAACCTATTTTTTGGAGAAATACATTATGAAAATTCGTCCATTGCACGATCGAGTTATCGTTCGTCGCGAAGAAGAAGAACAAACGACTGCAGGCGGTATATTATTGCCAGGCTCAGCGCAAGAGAAGCCAAATCAAGGGGAAGTTGTAGCTGTTGGCAGCGGACGTATTTTAGATAACGGAGATATAAGAGCAGTTGATGTAAAAGTCGGCGACACCGTTGTCTTTGGACAATACGCTGGGAACGACAAAATAGACGTTGATGGCGAAGAACTGATAATCCTGAGTGAAAGTGATATCAAAGCGGTTATTGACGCCTAAAAAAAATTCAAAATTAAGTTGCATAAATAATATTAGTGTAAGGAAATAATCATGACAGCTAAAGAAGTAAAATTTGGTAATAACGCACGTCAAGGAATGCTTGAGGGTGTAAATGTACTTTCTAATGCAGTGAAGGTAACTCTGGGGCCGAAAGGTCGAAATGTAGTGCTAGATAAATCATTTGGTGCGCCGACTGTGACAAAAGATGGTGTATCTGTTGCAAAGGAAATCGAGTTGCAGGACAAGTTTGAGAACATGGGCGCACAGATGATCAAAGATGTTGCCTCAAAGGCCTCGGATGACGCGGGTGACGGAACTACTACAGCGACTGTGCTTGCGCAGACAATTGTAAACGAAGGTTTGAAATCGGTTGCTGCTGGCATGAACCCGATGGATCTAAAGAGAGGAATCGATAAAGCAGTTGTCGCTGCAACGACCGAAATTGCAAAAATAGCGAAACCTTGTTCGGATACCAAGGAGATTGCTCAAGTTGGAACGATTTCTGCGAATAGTGATAACGCCATTGGCGACATCATTGCTGAATCCATGGATAAAGTAGGGAAGGAGGGTGTAATAACCGTTGAAGAGGGCAGTGGACTTGAAAATGAGCTAGACATTGTAGAGGGTATGCAATTCGATAGAGGGTATCTCTCGCCTTATTTTATTAATAATCAAGACAATATGAGCACCGAGCAAGAAAGTCCTCTTATACTTTTAGCGGACAAAAAAATATCAAATATTAGAGAATTACTGCCACTTCTTGAGGCCGTGGCGAAAGCTGGTAAGCCACTGCTTATAATAGCTGAAGATGTCGAGGGTGAGGCACTTGCAACTCTGGTAGTAAATAACCTTAGAGGCATTGTTAAAGTTTCAGCGTGTAAGGCTCCAGGATTTGGAGATCGTCGAAAAGCAATGCTGGAAGATATTGCTATCCTTACTGGAGGTACTGTCATCTCAGAAGAAGTTGGACTTGATTTGGAGAATGCGACAATAGAGCATCTCGGAACTGCCAAGCGAGTCACAATGACTAAAGAGAACACAACAATCGTAGATGGTGCAGGTGAGGCCTCTGCGATCGAATCGCGGGTCAAGCAGATTCGAGCGCAGATTGAAGAAACTAGCTCAGATTATGATCGTGAGAAGTTGCAAGAGCGAGTAGCTAAGTTAGCTGGCGGCGTCGCAGTTATTAAAGTTGGTGCCACTACAGAAATTGAGATGAAGGAAAAGAAGGCGAGGGTTGAAGACGCTTTGCATGCTACGCGCGCGGCGGTTGAAGAAGGGGTTGTCGCAGGCGGTGGCGTTGCTCTAATCCGAGTGCTACAAAAAATTTCTGGGCTTGAGGGTGACAACAAAGATCAAACAGTTGGTGTATCGATTGCGCTAAGAGCCATGGAGACGCCTCTCCGACAGATAGTAGAAAACTCTGGTGAAGAGGGTTCTGTAGTCGTAGACAAGGTTAAGCAAGGGAAAGGTAGTTTTGGTTACAACGCGGGGACCGGTGAATACGGTGACATGATAGAAATGGGTATTCTTGACCCAGCTAAAGTTACTAGGACGGCCCTTCAAGCTGCTGCCTCTATTGCAGGACTAATGATTACAACTGAGGCCATGGTGTCTGAAGTCGTTGAGGATACTCCAGCTGCTGGTGGTATGCCAGATATGGGTGGCATGGGCGGTATGGGTGGAATGGGTGGTATGGGCGGCATGATGTAAAGCTCAATCTCCTTAGTAAATAATAGAAACCCGAGTTTGCGCTCGGGTTTTTTTATGTCTTGTGGTTCTCGGTTAAAAATATTGATAAAGTGAGAGTCAATTAAAGAGATATCAACTCGGTGATCTAAAACTCATGGATAAAAAATCAGCACCGCCAATTGTCCCTGATAGAAGGGAAATGATAGGACGGAAAGCGCAAAATAATCCCAATAATAAATCTAAATTGGATAGCGAGCGAACTGATTCTGGTACTAAAAATACTTCCAATCAAAGGGTTCCATCTATGATTGTTATTATTTTGATATTGGTGGTGAGTATTCTGGTTTATGGCGGATATGAATATTTTTTATTAGCTCAAAAGCATGATAGTTTATCGTCACGTTTTGATGATCTAGAGTCTAGGCTGATGAGCACCGATGAGTCGGTAAGTCAGACAGGCGCGGCCATGCAAGTAAAGTTGAGCAGGCATGATGATGATCTCAAGAAACATTGGAGTGAAATAAGAAAATTGTGGGGCGTATCAAANGACAGAAATAAAACGAGTATTGCTACAAATAAAAAAGATATTTCTTTCTTAGCAAGTCAAAGTAACAAATCAAAAAGTGCCGTTGATTTAATTAGTATGAATTTGGAATCAACAGAAAAAAAGATTCTTGAAAATAAAAATTTGTATAGTCAAACACAATCAAATATTAAAGAGCTAAATAAAAGCTTGATGGTACTTAATGACCAGTTAAACCAAATTAAAATATTGCAACGTGAGTTTGAGAACTCTCAAAATGATGTTAGTGATGCTATGCGGGCAATTGATAGTTTTAGACGAAAAACTACACAAAAACTATATTCTTTAGACCAAAGGTTGAAAGCAATCAATGAAAACAATAAAAGTGCGACAGTTCAAAGTCAGCCTCAAGAAAAAGTTGAATAAAAAAGCACAGTAAGACAATGAGTCAATCTCTTTTTTGGCACGATTACGAAACATCAGGCATAAACCCTTCACTTGACCAACCTTTGCAATTTGCAGGTATCCGAACAAATGAGAGTTTAGAGATAATCGATGAACCAGTTTTGATATACTGTAAGCCGCACCTTGATAAAATCCCATCCCCCATGGCTTGCCTTGTTACAAAGATTTCACCTCAAATAGCATATCGAGAAGGGCTTATAGAGCCCGAATTTATTGGTAAAATATATAATGAAATGATTAAACCGGGAACATGTAGTGTTGGTTATAACAGCATAAAATTTGATGACGAATTCACCAGGTTTTCTCTCTATCGTAACTTTTTTGATCCTTATGAGCGGGAATGGAAAAATGGGAATACTCGATGGGATATTATAGATATGATGAGATTAGCCAGGGCCTTGAGACCAGAGGGTATTGAATGGCCGAATCATGATGATGGAAGACAAAGTTTTAAACTGGAGGATTTGACTCGTTCGAATGGTATCGAGCATTCTGGAGCTCACGATGCTTTGGCAGATGTTTATGCCACTATTGAGCTTGCAAAATTAGTTAGGTTAAAACAACCGAGATTATTTCAGTATATTTATAAAATCAGAAAAAAAGATGAAGTTAGAAGAATAGTAAATCTAGAGACACGAGAACCTTTCTTTTGTGTTTCAGGATTACTTCCTCACTCTAATATGTATTGCTCGATTATGTTGCCTCTTATAAGGCACCCGATAAATCAAAATGCCATTATTTGTTGGGATCTATCTAATGATCCAACTTTTATGATTGATAATGACATGGAATCTATATCGGAGATATTTCTTGAATCAGTGTCAGTATCTTCAAGCACTCAAAAAAGCCNCCCATTTATAGTTCATATAAATAAATCACCAGTCGTTATGTCTGTAAATGTTGTGACATCAGATATTGCGAAAAAGCTTAATTTAGATCTAGGAAAGTGCGAAAAAAATTTGAATAAGCTTCTTAACGCCAACGATTTGTTTCAAAAATTGAAGCCTATTTATGATCAAAAATTCTCGCAAGCACACGAGTCTGCAGAAACCGCACTGTATTCAAGTTTTATTCCAAAGGAGGACGTCGAAACATCAAAAAGCGTTAGGAATGCCCAACTAATAGATCTCTGCGAGAGTCATTTTTTATTTCAAGATAAGCGCTTGAATGAACTGCTATTTCTTTATCGAGCGAGAAATTTCAAGGAATCACTGTCAACTTCTGAAGTCAAGCTATGGAGAGAAATGCGGAGAGATAAGCTTATCGGTGGACGTTTTGGATTACGCAACATATCGGAGACAAGACAAGAAATTTCTGACCTAAAAAATAAATATACCTCAAAAGAGGATGTAGGTATTCTGAATAACCTATTAGATTGGATTCTCGACATGGAAACTGATTTTTTATCAAACCTAGAGTGATGAGCTAAAAAAAGGTAACATTCATGAAATTTTTTGGAAGAGCAATATTTTGAATTTTATTGGCGCAAATATTTTATCCGTAGACCAATTTAATCTGGACGATGTCAATACTTTATTTAGTGTCGCAGAAAAAATGCAACCATATGCAAACAGAGAAAAAGTCACTAGGGTTCTCGACGGGGCAATATTGGGAAATATATTTTTGGAGTCGAGCACCAGAACCAGGGTAAGTTTCGGTTCTGCATTCAATCTCCTTGGAGGTCACGTAAGAGAGACTTCAGATGTTTCAAGCAGTGCTTTTGTCAAGGGTGAGTCAGTTAGAGATGCGGCAAGAATTTTATCCGGTTATAGCGATGTTATTTGTATAAGACACCCAGAAAGTGGATCAGTAAAGGAATTTGCGGAGTTTAGTAGAGTGCCAGTAATCAATGGGGGTGATGGCTCGAACGAACACCCAACACAAGCTTTACTTGATCTTTTTACAATCAAAAAGGAATTGGAAGCCAAGAATCGGGATCTTTCTAAATTACGGATAGCAATTGTCGGCGATTTACTTTTCGGAAGAACTGTTCATTCTTTGTGTAAGCTATTGAGTTTCTATCCTAGAATCTCTGTAGTTTTAGTTTCTCCCGAGCGTTTATCTATGCCAACTGATATTGTTGAGTCTATGCGGTCTTCGGGCTTGAGGGTTTGCATCGACAATGATTTTAATGAAGCTATAAAAAATGTTGATATTATTTATACTACGAGGATACAAGAAGAACGCTTCGAGACTAAGGAGCAAGCCGCTATTTATAGAGGAGGATTTGTTCTTAATAAGGATATCTACTCAAAGTACTGCGCACCTGAGACGGTAGTAATGCATCCATTACCTAGGGATAGTCGACCTGAGGCAAATGAAATCGATTTTGATTTGGATAGCAATCCTAATTTAGCAATCTTTAGACAAGCCGATAATGGTATCGCGGTTCGAATGGCAATATTTGCTATGGTTTTAGATGTCGTCGATCAAATTGAAAACAGCTCTGCCAAGGTTAACTGGCATGTTTCTCGATAGTTTTCGCGTGTCCTAATGATAATTATTTGAGTGAAAAAATAGTGGATAGTTTCGATGACATCCGACCTTATAATGATCAAGAGTCGAAAATTGCCATGGCGCGCCTGCTGCAAAATAATGAGTTTTTAGATTTACTCTCATCAAAAAAGAATCCCTTTAAATTNATCTTATTTAAATCTTTGTTTCGCTATTTAAGTCGGCCATTTCTGAGGCACAACCTTTCAAAAATATTGATGAGAATTAACAATGTCTCCGACTTCCAAGAGGAGATATCAAAAAGGTTAGTCAGAACATTAGATGAGACAACAAACGGATATTTTTTTTCTGGTTTAGAGACTTTGGAATCTCAAAAGTCTTACCTCTTTTTAAGTAATCACAGAGATATTGCTCTTGATCCAGCTCTCGTTAACTTGGCAATGCGTCAGGTGAAACGGGAAACAGTTCGGATCGCAATAGGAGATAATCTGCTCAGCAAGGAATATGCAACCGACCTTATCAGAATCAATAAAAGTTTCATCGTGAAGCGCTCTTTTGGAAATAGGCGGCAGAAATTAGAGTTTTTAAAAAGACTCTCTCAGTATATACANCAATGTCTGTCGAAAGATAAATGCTCAGTATGGATCGCACAGGCAGAAGGAAGGGCGAAGACNGGTAAGGATTTTACTGATACAGCTCTTCTTAAAATGCTAGCACTCTCAAAATCAAAAGTTGAAAGTTTTTGTGACATTGTAAATCGAATAAATATTGTCCCCGTGTCCATAGCCTATGAATATGATCCTTGTATTAAAGAGAAGGTTTCTGAGATTTATGCTAAACAAAATGGACGAGAATACATCAAATCGACATCTGAAGACCTTGACAGCATCGTTAAGGGATTTCTGGATTATAAGGGTCGAGTAAAGGTAACTTTTGGTAAAGTAATCTCTGGAAGTTTTGATGCACCCGATTGTCTTGCAAAAGCAATTGATCAACAAATTCATAGCAATTATTGTCTTTTCCCATCAAATATTGTTGCNTGGGAGTCGTTGAATCCAGATAAGAGAGAAATTNTGGTCAAATTNAAATCTAAATGGCCNAATGAAGATTGGGTAAAAGCGCAATTTGACTTTAAAAATTATCTNACCAGCTGTCTTTCTGATGAATTTTTTAAAATAGCCGTCCAAATCTATGCAGAGCCAGTCAATAGTCGTCTTATGTATCCAATTCAGTAATTAANAGCGAATTTTTTAATTTTGGGGCCCCAGTTTTTTTGTTTGAATATATCACCTCAGATATCTGATACAATTTTCTGGTTAGAACAAAACATGAGTGNAATATATTGAGTGAACTCTTNTTAGTGCGTCATGGGCAAGCCTCATTTGGAGCCGCCGATTATGACCAATTGTCGGCNATTGGCTATAAACAGTCTAAGTTGTTAGGTAATTTTCTTTCAGCTCAAAATCTTGAATTTGATCGATTTGCGTGTGGTGATATGCGACGTCATNTNCAAACACTNACNGAAGTTTGCGTTGGTATGAANATAANTAANAAAAANCCTGAGATNATGCCAGGNTTNAATGAATANGATTTTGAGGGAATGTATGAAGCCTACGGAAAGGTTTGTGCTGACAATGAATTATTTAAAATCGTTCAAAANGATACTTCAAACAAGAANAANTATTATCGTTTGTTACGGCAAATTTTGTCAGCCTGGGTTGACGATCAAATTCCAGATGTGCCAGAGTCNTGGAACGATTTTCAGTTTCGTGTAAAGGACTCGCTAAATAAAATTATGAGCAATTCAGAAACAGGTTCAAAAGTTTTAGTNATTGCNTCTGGCGGATCAATAAGTGCATTAGTTGGACTGGTGCTAGGTATACCTAACAGCAAAATTTTTGATTTAAATTTGCAGTATTTAAATACCGGGCTTTCTCGATTCTTTTTTAATAAACAAAAAATAAATCTATCTGAATTTAACAGTGTTTCTCATTTGCATTCCAAAGCGAATCGAGATCTTATTACTTATGGATAAGGAGTGTTTGTTGTCTCGATGTTAAATACCGAGTTTAATTTGAAAGGGAAAATAGCACTGGTAACAGGAGCATCGAGTGGCTTGGGCGCCCATTTTTGTAAAATATTAGCAGAGAGAGGCGCAAAGGTAGTCGTTACCGGTCGACGGGAAGATAAAATCAGAAGTATAGTTTCAGANATCAGNAAAAAGAAGGGNGAGGCGATAAGTATTCCTCTTGATGTTACTGACAATAGCTCAATTAAATGGTGTTTTGATAAAGTGGAAAATACTTATGGTGTTGTGGACATTGTGTCTAATAATGCAGGGGTGGCAAAGCCAGAAAAAGCACTGTCAGTTGATGAGGAGAGTTGGGATAAAGTATTAGATACTAATTTAAAGGGAGTTTGGCTCGTGTCAACCGAAGCTGCACGGCGCATGATTTTGAAGGAAGTCACAGGGTCAATTGTGAATACTTCTTCAATACAGGGCTTTCGTGTCGCAATGAATCGAGCTAGTTATGCTGCATCAAAAGCCGCAGTTATTCAGTTAACTAAGGCTTTAGCACTTGAATGGAGTGAACATAACATAAGAGTTAATGCTTTGTGCCCTGGATTTTTTTTNACTGAAATGACTGAACATTATTTCACTGAACCTACGTTTGCTAAGTATTTGAGCTCTTTAGTTCCTAAACGTGTTGGCAATATAGATGAGATTACTGCTCCATTTTTACTTTTAGCGAGTAATGCAGGGTCATATGTAAATGGAATCTGTATTCCAGTAGATGGTGGGCATAGTCTTGGGAAAATGTAATTTTNATACGGAGAAGTAATGGAAGAGTTGCAAAACGAACGGAGGGAATATAAGCGCTCTGTTCTTAGAAGAAGTAAACTNAACCCTGATCCATTTAGACAATTCAGTGATTGGGTTAATGATGCAAAAAATTCTTCTCTCACAGACCCAACAGCTATGGTTTTGGCTACATCTGACGAGCATAGTCAGAAAAGTCAGAGATCAGTCTTAATGAAAGGATTTAATCAAAAGGGTATCGTATTTTACACTAATTTAAATAGTAAAAAATTTAGTGACATAAAAAAAAATCCTCATGTGAGTGCTCTTTTCCCCTGGTTTCAACTAGATCGTCAAGTACAAATTAGTGGACATACTGAATTAATCGATAGAAAAGAAGTAACGAAGTATTTTGAAAGTAGGCCTCGAATGAGTCAGATTTCGGCATGGGCTTCGGATCAAAGTTCAAAAATTGCCTCGAAAGAGGTTTTAGAGGCAAGATTTGACGAATTTGAAAAGAAATTTGCTGATCGGAAAATTGATGTACCTGATTTTTGGGCGGGGATTCGCATTATTCCCGTGGAATTTGAATTTTGGCAGGGTGGTGAAAGAAGATTGCATGACAGATTTCGNTACACGAAAAAAGATGATTCTTGGCTAATCAGTAGGTTGTCGCCTTAGTACCAAATATTAATNACTTTGTATTNTATCTCGGATACTTTTGTTTCAACTTTTACAANATCAGAACATGACTTCCCAATTAGACGTTTCCCAAGAGGAGAGTCAACGTTTATCCATTTTTCTTCNATATTAGTTTCATCAACTCCTACCAATCTGCATACAAAGGTTTGTTTATTATTTAAATTTTCTAGCTCTACAAAAGCTGAAAAATAAATACGATCTNTATTAGTTGGTTTGTCTTTAACTACTTTTACGACTGAAAGCTGATTTGTAATATATTTTAANCTTCTGTCGATCTCCCTGAGTTTTCTCTTTCCATAAAGATAGTCTCCATTCTCAGATCGATCACCATTTTTAGCTGCCTCACTGACAGCATCGACTATTTTGGGGCGTTCAGTTGACCATAAGAAAGTAAGCTCTTCCTTTAATTTCAGCGCTCCCTCTGAGGTTATGTACTTATATGCAATTTTGGAGTTTTTCATCTAATTTATGATCTCGTCATGTTTCTGGATAAAAAATTTCGAGATAAAAACTAAGTTCCCTTTGTAAGGCATNAGCTATNTTGTTNGCTTTTTTAAATCCATGTCCCTCGTCGTTAAAAGTGACATATTCTACTTTTATTTTTTTTTGTCTGAGTTTATCTACCATTGATTGACTTTGGTTCGGGGGAACTACCATGTCCTCTAAACCTTGGAAGAAGATAACTGGACAATTTAAGTTATTAATATGATTAATTGGAGATCTTACTTTGTAATCTTCAGATTGATCGATGCGATCTCCAATTAAGCTGTCTAGATAATTTGATTCAAATTTGTGAGTATCATCCGCGAGTTTTCCGAGATCACCAATTCCATAAAGACAAGCNCCAGTTTTGAACACATCTAGTTTTGTCAGGGCAGATAAAACAGTGAAACCCCCAGCNCTACTACCTCTAATAATACACTTAGACTTATCAATTTTGCTTTTCTGAGAAAAATATTCTGCTGCGTGTTGGATATCTTGTATGTCAACAATACCCCAATTATTTGTCAACCTTTGCCTATATTCTCTGCCAAAGCCAGAGCTGCCTCGATAATTGATATCTAAAACAGCAAAACC
>PALW01000019.1 GCA_002710745.1 Porticoccaceae bacterium | reverse complement strand
ACTCCAAATAAGTTGCCGATCAATATAATTAATGACATTTAGAAAAGTTAAAAAAAGAAGAAAAGCGATATCAGAAGGACGCACCTTCTCATTTTCACTCGCCTATAAATCCATTGTGATAATAACCTTTTAAGAGATATTTATGGTTGCTAGACAGCAATTCCAATTGATATAGTAAACTATATCAATGGAGATTAAGTTACAAATATTTTTCTATATGCTAGCTCTGTGATTATTTTGATTTTTGTCCTAAACTTAGATTCAGTAAAGTAGAAGTAAACCAATAAGAACAATCGAAAAATTTATCTTAACAAGACCTATGTTTTTCAATGCAAAGAAATAAGTTTTATGCCGGCAAAATACCCAAAGCGTACCCTCAAAAAAAATCTTAATAGAGAGAAACTTGCAATCGCCGCAGTAATAACCTTTTCAAGAAATGGTTATCCAAACACCCCATTGCAAGAAGTGGCTGATCATGCCGGTGTGCATGTCCAAACTCTGTATAAGCAGTTTAAAAACAAAGATGAGCTAGCAATAGCAGCAGCAGAGCTTGCAACAAGAGATGTAAGGGCGCTGTTTGAAGCTAATTTTTCAACCAAGTCTACCTTTGAAATTTGGAGGGGTTGGATTGAGTCATCAGTTTCTTATCTAACTAATTTGGGGCTGGGAGAAAATAAAAAGCAGGCCTTGCATACGCCATCATCCTTGATGCATGACAATTACTTACTTGCCATAAATGCAAGCTATGAAGATATTCTAACCGAATATCTCAGCAAGGACTTTGACATGGACGTGAAAACTGAGCGTCTCCCCCGTCTTGTAGCTTGCATGCTTTGGAGTGGGAATGAGGCAGCAATGAAACGCTGCGCTGGATTAGAT
Source organism: Porticoccaceae bacterium (assembly GCA_002710745.1). GTDB lineage: Bacteria > Pseudomonadota > Gammaproteobacteria > Pseudomonadales > Porticoccaceae > AAA300-D14. The sequence continues at coordinate 39,821 of PALW01000019.1, read as the reverse complement.
ACATCCAATGATGTCTTGAATGATAGCAAAGCAGTAATCGCAGAAAGCATCGCTGTGGTAGATGATGCAGAGATGATTTTTTCTAGTTACATGAAATACCAACGAACTTAGTCATTAAATTTAAGAAGCACTCCCATGGACTCATCTCAATCTAATCTAACACTTTACGGCACTCCCCTATCACAGCCTGTTCGAGCAGTAATCTGGCTTCTTTTAATGCAAAAAGAATCATTCCGATTAAAGCTGATGAATCCAGGTTCAAAAGGTGAAATTGGGACCCGAAATCCAGACTTTTTAAAAAAAAATCCAAATGGGACAATACCCTTTTTAGAGGATAATGAAGCAGGAGTAGCCATTGCTGAGTCTCAGGCTATTTTGGTTTACCTCTGTCGAAAATATAATTGGTATGATTTATACCCAATAGACCCAGCTAGATCTGCTAGAGTTGATTGGTACCTGCACTCCCATCACAGAGGGATGAGAGAAGCCTCGCTAGCCTTCTTTGCTCCGAATGTTCGAAAAGATCTTCATATCCCAAAATCATTAATAGATTCCGCAAAAAAGACGTTTGGCCGCTCCTTACTATCCCTAGAGAATTTTTGGCTAGAAAAATCACGATTCATCGCTGGAGATGACATCTCTATTGCGGACTTGTCAGCTTACGTGGAGGTGGGTCAGCTTAAGCCTGAATTCACCAACCTTTTTGACTTCAAACCGTTTCCAAAGGTAAGAAGATGGTTAACTGATATGACGAAAATAAATAGTCATGATCTTTCACATACCTCACTCACCATCCTTGGAGATATCAGTAAAGAGTCGCCCGCAGTACAAAAAATTATTGACGCAAATAAACTGGGCTATAAGTCAATTATGAGCAATCAATTTGATACTGATCAAGAATGAGATAGGTGCTTATTTATACGCATATCTCCCTTTTTAAATAACTGTCTATTATCATTTCATACCCAAATGTTAATNGACTGATTNAAAAATTTCGCTTCTGATTGCACATCAAAGTTCAACAAAACATCTGATTAGTAACCCGAATTTATATGTTTGCTAACTCCATAAACTGCAATGATGCAATAATAGACAGACAATAATTATGATAGATACCTCAAAACCACAAGATAGAATCATGGATCGAACTNTACTTCGCAGTAAATTTATAAAACGCTTTAGTAGTGATCCGGAGACAATTCGCGATATCNGAGACATTGANAAAATCGAGCAAATAGATGCAGATGAGCGTTTTCCATGTCAATCACCCAACGAAGCGTTGATGCTAGCCAGCCAAGCATTCCCTAAAGCGACTGCAATTAGCTTCTTGCCAAATGGCAGCGTGTCAGATGTCCCTATCATTTGGACATATAAAGAGTATCAAGAAGAAGTCTATCGAGCGGCAAACATGTTTCACTCCCTCGGATTACGGCCAGATCAATCAGTAATTTTTCTTCTTCCTAATGTCCCACAATTTCTTTTTGGCTTATGGGGAGCGCAACTTGCCGGAATTGCGGCTCCGATTAACCCATACTTAGAGGTTGAGCATATTGCTAGCATTGCTAAATCTGCCAATGCAAAAATTCTCGTCACCCTAGCTCCAAGCCAACCAGGTGGGGAGGATTTATGGAATAAAGCAATGAAAGCTAAATCTATTGCTTCTGATATTCAGCAGATTATCGTCATCGGTGATTCTCAAGATGATTACTCCAGCAGTTGGGATCAAGCCACTCGAGCACAGCCATCAGACAGATTAATCTTTGAACGACCAATCTCAGGTACTGAGATAGCCTCCTACTTCCATACCGGAGGAACCACAGGCGCGCCAAAATTAGCGCAACACACTCACCGAAGGCAAGTCCTCAACGTATGTCAAATGCAAATGACAGGCCCCAGAGGCGCTGAGAATAACAACGTTGCAGATTGCGATATCATCCTCTGCACCCTACCACTGTTTCATGTTAATGCCGCCTTTGTTACAAGTCTTAATGCCATTATCGGGGCTGGGAAAGTTATCCTTGCTGGACCCAATGGCTTTAGAAATCAACAGTTAATCCATGATTTTTGGCATTTAATCGAAAAATATAAAGTGACATTCTTTGCAGCAGTACCAACAATTTATGCGACATTGCTGGATCAACCTATGTCCAATCTCGATACCTCTAGCCTCATCAATTGCGGATGTGGTGCTGCCCCAATGCCGGTCAGCTTACTTGACAATTTCGCGCGCAATACTGGAGCCGATATTATGGAAGGCTATGGAATGACAGAAACAATAGCAGTAGCTACCACCCACTACGTTTATGGAGATAGAAAAGTTGGGTCCGTGGGCATGCGTATTCCCTACCATAATGTCAGAATTGCGATTACTGATGATAATGGAAACATAATTAAAGACTGCGGACTGAACCAAGTTGGAATAATATTCCATAAGGGTGCGAGTACTTTCCCCGGCTACAAGCAAGAAGATGCTAACGTGGGCGTTTGGAGTGATGGGTGGTTCAATAGTGGAGATATGGGACGCATCGATGAAGAAGGTTATTTATGGTTAGTGGGGCGATCGAAAGACCTAATTATTCGCGGTGGCCATAACATTGATCCGTTAGTAACAGAAGATGCATTGGCCAGTCATCCCGCTGTGGAAATCGCCGCAGCTGTTGGTAGACCAGATCGCCACGCTGGTGAGGTGCCAGTTGCATATGTGCAACTTATCGCTGGCATGGAAGCCGATACGGATGAATTAAGAGAATTTGCTCGTCAAAATGTCAGTGAAAGAGCTGCAGCCCCAGTCGAGGTAATTGTTTGTGACGTGCTTCCAGTTACCGCAGTTGGGAAAATATTTAAACCTAATCTTAGAAAGAGAGCTATTGAAGATGCATTTAATAAAGCACTGACATCCTCGTGCTCAGATATCTCATTTAACATAGATGTAATCGATGATAAGAAACTAGGGATAAAGGTAAATCTGAGTATTAAGGATGGCAAAAATAAAGACGGTATAGCAACGCGAGTTAATGATGCTCTTCAAAATTTCACGCAAACTTGGGAGCTGTTAAGCGAATAAGAGCTTGAGATATCTCTTTTGGGCTGGGAACGGAGACAGCACATATGACAGAGTTTAAAGAGCAAGGGGGGCCCTCTACTATGGATCCTCCCGCGTACAAACGTTGGATAGCATCTAAAATGCTGACTAATTGGGTGAGCTTTTCAGGCACGGATAAAAGACGAATCAAACAAGAAAAACACAGGGTTGATCAAAAACTTCCACATCACGTAGAGTACTTCCATTTCGTTGATGACCCGTACAGCCATCTCACTGCTCAAATCCTTGAGACTTTCTCCGCACGCTATAATGTTAAGCTTTCTTGTTATCTTGTAAGCAAGCCGCCTGGAGATAATGCGCCAGAATTTGAATTATTGATGAATTTAGCGCGATACGACGCATATATGATTGCAGACAAATATGGGCTGTCCTTTGAAGATCGTAAAGAGGCTCCCAAACAGGATATTATAAACATTGCACAATCCGTACTTGCTGCCCAGGACGATCAAAGCTTCACCTCTTGTGTGGCAGAGGTCAGTCATGCGATGTGGTCGGATGATAAAGAGAAATTGTTAGCACTCTCAAATAAATTTGGCTCCGCATCTAGCAAAGAGGCTTCAGAGGTATTAACGAGGGGCGATGCCCGACGAGCCGAGCTGAAGCACTACTCTGGCGCGATGCTTTACTATGCAGGTGAGTGGTACTGGGGTATTGATAGGCTATATCATCTTGAGAAGCGTCTATCTTCCCTGGGCGCGGATCGGCTTCCCAATACTGACCTTATTGCTCCAAGACCAGAGATTGTATCAGGTCCATTGAAAGATTCAGGATCCCTTACCTTGGAAATATTTCCAACACTGCGAAGTCCTTACAGCGCAATTGCCTTTGATCGAGCGGTTGCTTTAGCCGAGGAGACCGGAGTTAACTTGTCGGTGCGTCTTGTTCTTCCAATGGTCATGAGAGGAGTTCCCACTACTACAATAAAAGGACACTATATTTTCTGGGACACAGGACGAGAGGCTCGTGCGGCTGGAATACCTTTTGGAAAGATCTATGACCCTGTTGGTGATCCTGTAAGGCGTTGTTGCTCTTTAATTCCCTGGGCCGAGACCCAAGGAAAGCATTTAGAACTCATACGTGCTTTTTACCAATGCGCTTTTGTAAAAGGTATTAACACAAATAATAATCGAGGCCTACGGAAAGTTATTGAGAATGCGGGCTTAAGCTGGCAGGAGGCAAAAAAGAGAATTGGTGATCCAGAAGGTGCAAAGATGCTTGAGAGAAATCGTTTAGCTCTTTTGGATGCGGGTATATGGGGCACGCCAAGCTTCAGACTATTGGATTCAAACGGAGCACAGATACTTGCCCTATGGGGACAAGATCGATTGTGGCGTGTTGCCGATGAGATTCAACAACAATTGACCAAAATAATATAAATTATTCATTTCGAGAAAATCGAGAGTCTTAAATCAAAATACAAAAGGAAGAATACTGTGGATTTAAAAATTACTGGGAAAAAAGCGTTAATGGCGGGAGGTAGCGCAGGAATGGGCCGAGCAACAGCGGAGCGTTTAGCTGAAGCTGGCGTCGAGCTATACATATCTGCTCGCCGCGAAGAAAGACTACTAAATGCAGCCAAAGAAATCACAGAAAAATATGGTAATACGGTCACTCCAATTGTTGCTGATTCGTCCACCGAAGAGGGTCGGGCGACATTGTTTTCAGCATGCCCCGATCCAGATATTTTAGCTATCACTATTAAGCCGCCCGATCCAAATGGAGACTTTCTGACAGTTACACCTGAGATGTGGAGGGAATCAATCGAGACGGCGCTGCTTGGACCAATTGAAATCATGCGGCACTATATTCCCTCAATGAAAGAAAAGGGCTGGGGAAGAATTTTAAATATAGCGACGTTCTCTGCAAAAAATCCCATGATTTGGCGCTTAATGTCAGGACCAGCACGATCAGCTTTAGTCAATTACACGGCAAGTGTGTCTAGGGAAATAGCACAGTTTGGTGTAAATATTAATAATATTTTACCGGGAATGTTTGCTACAGAGGGATCTGAAGAGAATGCTGTGCACTATGCGAAAGCATTTGGTCTTGAAATGGATAATGATGTTATTGCCGAGCACTTTAATGCACATAATAAAATTCCAGCTGGATTCGCTGCAATTGCTGATGATATGGCTCCCATGGCTGCCCTCTTATGCAGTCCCCTAGCTCGCTATATTGTGGGACAAAATATTGTCATCGATGGTGGTCAGCATCATTCTCTCTTCTAATCATTGCAGCTAAAAGATAGTTTTGCGCATGCACGCAGAGCTATGGTTGTCTAAGATATAAATGTCACTGATANCCGACCTACATTTTGTATAACGACTTCTGCATCACAGTCATGGGTCACACTGATTAGTTCGGTTGGAGAGCTGGGAATTACACAAAAAGATCAAAACAAGAAAATCGGTGGTAGCCTGTTTAGAATTTTTAAAATGCTAACTAAAACATTTGGCTGCTAGAGAGAACACATGGTCTAGCAAAGGAGACTTGATCTCGAGATGTCTCACGCCTACGATATCAACTCTGGTTGGTTTTGATAGCACATCCAGTTTTATGACTTTGCCTTTCACCAATTCTACGGCCATTGCAAGATCGGGGCAGTGACACAAGCAATCAGAATTAATGACAAGCTCTTTACCCATATGCAACGAATCAATGGATACCACTTTCAACTTCTTCTTTATTAAACCGGGACTTTCTTTAAGGCGGGGATAATACGGCGTAATTGCTGGAGCCTTGCTATTAAACATCCAAGGNTAAGGCTGCAGGTCTCTGGCTTTAAGTGGCCGNTTTAGCTTTCCTAGGGGATGATCGATGGCACAAAAAGTACTAAAATTGCTACGAGTCATTACTTGAGAGATTAATGATTGAGGTACTGCTCCGTTATAAGGCATAGAAACAAATGCTATATCAACAATCCCATCCTCCAAGTCGCTGAAAATGTCCTCGTAGTGGGATTCACAAAACTCGAGAGAGACGGTCGGATAATTTTCGTTAACCTTGGCAGTCAACTCTCCAATGAAGTCGCCCGAGCGTATATCACCCATTCCAATTCGGATGATAGCATTGCTAGCCTTTAACTCTGCCTGAGCGAGGCGCAAATACTCCAGTGTACGCTTAGCATGAGGATAAAAGTCTTTGCCTTTGGCATTCAGGACAAGACCTCGCCCCCTTCGCACAAATAGAGAGACGCCCAACTGATTCTCTAATCGTTTAATACTGCTGCTCAGACCAGGTTGTGAGATATGTTGGTCATCTGCTGCAGCATGAGCTGTTCCCGTTTCCACTAGAGCTACAAAGTGTCTTAGTTGTCTGATATCCATGCTATGGGCGGCCCACCTCAAAGGTTGTCCAAACTAAAAACAAGCTTGTTGAAGTTCGTTGTAACTCAAAATATTTATAAATGTATTTAAGAATAATGACTAAATATCACCCTAAGATCAAGAAACGGCATTTTTATATCTACAGGTATAAAAAAACGCCACCCTAAACGGATGGCGTTTTAAGCTTTATTTAATTACTTATTTAGTGTGAATCTTATACCGACTGTTCTAGGTCTCAATGTCATATGACGATCATCAAAGAATGTCTGAGGCATGATAAAGGTATAACCATCATCATCAAACGCATTTTCAGCATACAACACTGCCGACCACTTATCTGTAACATATCCCAGGCTTAGATCAACCTTTGTCACTTCGTCTGTGTAACCAAAGTTTGCCGATGACACGCCGGCTTGTCCTGGAGTGAATGGGAATCCATTTGTCATACTATCGACATAGGATAGGTCCACTCGCCAAAACATCTCATTGCCTCCCGAGAGTGGAGTTGTGTTCTGAACATGCCCAGAAACTTGCAGATCAGGAGAACTCAATGGGCTACCAACGACAGCTCCAACCATAGTAGACTCGATTTCAGAAATGGACGTAATCTCCGCATCTTGCGAGGCAATGCTAAGCCCATACTCAAAGCTTTCGCTTGGTCGTCCGATTATATCAAGCTCCACACCAGTCGACTCAGCCTCACCAGCGTTTGTGAAGAATGTCTGTGGATCACTAAGGCGCTGAGCAAAGAGTTGGATATCTTCCCAAACCATTTTGTACACAGCCACGTTGGCACTGATGGTATCCCACTGCCCTTTCATACCAGCCTCATAGTTCCATAGTGTATCTGGCTTCGAAAGTTTGGGAATTACCGTGTCAGTCGGATCAACCGTACTTACACCATCATTAACAAAAGCGGCCCGATTGACATCATTAGCTCTGAAACCCTCTGACGCAGTAGCATAGTAGTTGACATTATCACTTGCCTGCCAGGCCAAACTAAATTTCATCGTATTGGGCTTTACCTTACCCGGGGCATACTCACCGTAGTTATAAGGCACTGGAGTAAACGAGTCTCCCCCCATGAAGACCACGGGTCCAAGGAAAGAGCCGAGACTACTAGATCCACCTGCCGTCCTCATATTTTTAATCTCTACCTCGGACGTTCTAAAACCAACTATCGCTTTCAAGGAGTCAGTAACTTGGTAACCTACTTCGGCAAAGAATGCTGTTTCCGTTAGATTGTCAGTCACAGGGCTTCCATAAATAAAGGCATTGTTCGTGTTCATATAGTCGTTACTCACACCGCCAATACTGCCACCTTTAGAGTCAACAAATGCATCACTTGTATGGATGACCTGATTCTCAACAACCTCTCTATCCATATGGAACGCACCTATAACCCAATCAAGATCGGAGTCTGTTGTTGAAACCATTCGTACCTCCTGCACGAAAGCCTCACTCTTGTCCTCTCTAACAATACCCATCGGGAATGCCCCACCAAAAATAGCGCTCAGGTCGGTCTCTTGCCAGGGATCCGTTTCAGAGAAGTTGCTTGATGAAGTAATGGTAGCGAAATCTAAATCATAATTTAGAGTCAAATTGAACCTGTTTAGTTTTGCCTCAACCATTTCCGCCTTGAAGTTACTTCTAGTTTGACCCTCCAAATTTGGATTAACAGTCCCACCGTCGTCAGATAAATTATCCTGATACATATATGTGAAATCCGCAGTGAGGCGATCGTTAACTTCCCAACCGATCGCTGCCTTGAGTGCGACAGACTCATAATTATTTGAAGGGTCCATTCCAATACCTGTATTAGCAACCCAACCTGCTTCGTCAGCGATCGAGGCGGACATCCTAAAGGCCATGGAATTACTCAACGGGACATTGTACATCGCATTATATCGCCGCCTCATTTCACCGCTAGTCGTTCCAATATCACTTGAGAATTTATAATCAACACCACTAGGGTCAGGTTTATTGGAGATGATCCTTATGGCTCCGGATAGTGTTCCAGCGCCGAAAAGTGTCCCCTGAGGACCTTTTAGAACCTCAACTCTCTCTACATCCCATAAGCCAAAGGACATATTGACCGTACTCTTTCCGTCCTGCATAGGCATTTCGTCCAGATATACCGCGACAGGCTTTTGGAGACCCTCCAAGTTTTGGCCAACTGCAATACCTCTCATGACAAAGGTTGGATTTAAGTTACTTGACGCCTCGGCATACGTGAGCCCTGGAACAGCACTGGCGATCGACCCCATATCAAAAAGCCCTTTCGATTCGATGGTGCTTTCTCCTAAAACAGAAATGGACATTGGAACGTCACGCAAGCGCTCTTCCCTTTTTGTTGCCGTTACAGTGATTTCATCAATCGCTTCGCCGCTTTGGGCAATGGCAGATGATGCTCCAAACCCAAGCGCAAGAAAGGCGCTTAAGCCAGTCACCTGTAACCGATTTATTTTTATCCTTGAAAGTTTTTCCATGATTGACCCCTCAGTCAATATAAGTTCTGTCTGACAGTTAAACTTTTGACACACATAATATCTACCAACAATATTTTATTAATTAATAACCTAATGCTATTGGAAAAAGACTCTGGAAAAAGTTGACTCGACTCCAAGTTGAGGGAGTTTTTATATTCTCGCAAGCAAAGAAGCATAATCTGAATTTTTGGGAGAGCTTTTTTGTGTTGATTTATGTAATCCAACCTCCCGCAAGAGGTAAAATTTGACCGACCATGTGATTAGATTTTTCGTTGGCAAGGTAGGCAGCTAACTCAGCAGTTTCTTCAGACGATCCAATCTTTGTTGTAGGGACATTTCGATTAAGGTGATTGATGAACTTTTCATCCTTTAAAAGATCGTCAGGATAGTAGGTATCATTGTGAATATAATTCTGAGCAATAGCATTAACCTGAATATTAGAACGAGCCAACTCAAGGCCAACAGCTTTTATAAAACTATTTTGGGCACCTCTTGCCGCACAATAAGCACTATTATTGGGGATACCCTTCAAAGGAGCAGCACTGGTAATTGCAATAATTTTACCTGACGCTCTTTCTAGCATTTGCGGAATAGTGGCTCGAACTGTATACATCAACGGGTGCACCAACTGGTCAAATAATGTCATCCAATCATCACTCTTGAGCTGCTCCAATGCCCCTGTCACTGGTGGATGAGCAAAATTAGCAACCAAAACATCAATATGACCCGCGGCATCGATTGCTTCTACAACTTGATTCTCAGTGATCATTGGCGACCGCCCTGCAGTTACGTCAAACTCAAGGTTTTGAAACTTCTTTTGAATAGCTGGACCCATGTAGCGATCAGCACAAGTAATAAGAACCCGACGTTTTGCCATTTAACTATGCACCTTTTTATTTATCGATCGCAAAACTTACTTATACAAACCGTCTGCCATCTGTTCCAAACCTCGAAATATCATTGTCGGATCTTTGCGCTTTAGTTCAACCATCTTAGCAGAGTCACAATCACCAATAACGAACTCATCTGCCTTGCGGGCCAGCTGCGGTAAAATATCCATAGCTGCCTCTTCTGCAGTCATACCCTCAGTCATAACGCCCTCCTCAGCACCAATTACCGACCCGTCTCCGGTCATAGCATTGGCAACTGCTCCTGTTTTAACAAGGCCTGGAATGATCGTGCTAACTTTAATACCGTGATAAGCCACCTCCGCACGAAGCGCGTCAAGAAACCCTATTAATCCGAATTTGGTAGCGCAGTAAGCCGTCCTCAAAGGAACCCCAACTTTGCCAGCAACACTTGACGTTCCTACAATATGACCTGATTTTTGATTGATCATAATGGGCAATACCTGTTTAGTCAGCGCTATTGGGCCAATAAGATTTACCTCCAAAGCCGTACGATAAACGTCTATCTTTATGTCAGTGCAGAAATCACGAACGCCCACCCCAGCATTATTGATGAGTAAGTCGATTTTGGAATATTTTTCCATAACCTTATCAACTGCTCCTGGCATAGCATCCAAGTGCACTACGTCCAAAGGCAACACGAGCATACTCCCATGATCAGCTCCTGCTTCAAAGCATCGATCCCTGACACACTCAAGTTTTTTTTGATTACGCGCAGACAGCACCAACTTTGAACCAGCCCTGGCAAATGCCACCGCCATCTCTTCTCCGATACCACCTGAAGCGCCTGTTATCCATACTACTTTCTCAGCAAATGCTTGTTGATTACTTATTTGTTCATCCATAGGGTAAATCCTTATTCATTGTTAACATCAAAACTCTTATTATAAATTACTCACTAGATTCTATGTTGTTTTAAAGAAATCAATCGCCACTCTCGCTAACTCCTCTCCCGCATCATCCTGAGGGTAGTGCCCTGAATCTGCAATAGTGCAATGATTCTGACCGCGAGCGCCCGGAATACTCTCCTGCATTCTTGCAATCATCGGACTCTCATTTTTATAAACCTTGAACTCAAGAAACGTTGCACAGGGACCTCTTGTGGGCAGAGGTGAAGCACTAAATGCGGTCAGGAAAGGTTTTTCGAACTTCTCAAGTTCTTTCCATGCACGCCGATTATCCGGGATTGCAGGGTTATCTGGTATCATTGGAACTAAAGTAGGGAACTCTCTCGCTCCCTGCTTGTAGGATTCGTCAGGAAAAGGAGCTGCATAAGCCCTGTATTCCTCATCAGAGCATTCATTCAGCCAAAAACGCATAACCGCTCCAGGATCAAAATCCTCATAAGCATCACAGTGCTTGACCCAATAAAAGAAGCCCGGTCGACCATCTTTAGCGCTCAGAGCCTGTTTGGTGACCTCCTCAATAGGTAGGGCTGGCGTCTGATCTAAAAGTCTGCGTAACTCAGGTGTCTTTTCCTCAGGTATACCAGTTCCATCTCCCAGACCAGTGTTAGTCGCTACAATGCGCGCGAATCGTTCTGGCATATCCGCAGCATTTCGCAACGCAATTGGTCCACCCCAATCCTGGGCTATCAGATTGATATTTCTAAGATCCAGTCCTTCAATAAAGTTCCGTAACCATGCGACATGTCGAGAAAACGTATAGTCTGACCGCTTCGTCGGCTTATCCGATCGACCGAAACCAACAATGTCTGGAACAATAACTCTGAAGCCAGCCTCAGCGAGCGGCATAATCATTTTCCTAAAAGAGTAGCTCCAATTTGGTTGACCATGCATACAGAGTAAAGGCTCACCACCAGGGGGCCCCTCATCGATATAGTGCATTCTAATTGTTCCACCATCCTCGTCATCAATATTGATATAGTGGGGTTCGAACGGAAAATCAACGAGATCTCTAAATCTCTCGTCTGGAGTTCTAAGTACTTCCATAGATAACTCGCTTTATTTGTACACTGCTAACCAGCAAGTATAGAACAATACCAATCTATTGAAGTCTATTAACAGATAGATGTAGATCAATAGATTCTTGTTATGCAGAGTTTGTTGTCCAAAATTTAGAAATGCATCTCGAAAAAATTTCTTACATGGTTTTTTAAATCATCAAGTGATAACTTACCATTATTAGACTTTTGAATGGTACTAAATAAATAATAGTCAGAGGAATCCCAAGGAAGTGCACACAAAACATATTCTAGCCCACCAGGAAAAAGAACCGGATATAAAAAGATGCCATCGAAAATGTTAGGAAAATCAACTTTATCCAAACGCAGAGCTTCAATCTATTTTGCACTTTTCACTTCCGCCACCATTACGGGGTGCAACGATAATGCCTCCTCCGATAAACCGCTAACCTCCAGTATGGACTCAAAGGAAGTTACTCAAGTTATTCCTAAAAATCCTGATAAAAATGCCTATTTTGGTGACCTTCACGTTCACACAAGTTACTCATTCGACGCATTTCTCTTTGGAGTCAGGGCAGAACCAGATGACGCATACCGGTTTGCACAAGGCGCCAGTCTGGATCATGTCGGTGGTTTTGAGATGAAACTCAAGTCACCATTAGATTTTTTCTCTGTAACAGATCATGGGGTTATGTTGGGACACTACAGGGCCATGGCTGATCCAAACCATCCTTTATCAAATCATCCAGATGCTAGAGTTGCCGCTCAACCCAAGACACACAAAGAAAGGCAAAGGGCATTTGCCTTAGCAAGAGATTGGGTAACACCTAGCCCTCGGCAGGGAGAAATAAATGACTCAACGATTATTCAGTCAAGCTGGGCAGAAATTGTTTCTAGCGCAAATCGACACAATAAGCCGGGAGAATTCACCGCCTTTATTGGGTATGAATACACCACCACCGGAGAGGTAGATCAAGCAAACCTGCATCGCAATGTAATCTTTGCTGGAGATAAAGCGCCACTATCGCCATTTTCTCGCCTTGATTCCGAAAACCCTGAAGATTTATGGCGATGGATGGATCAGCTTCGCGATCAAGGAATCGATTCTATTGCGATACCCCACAACTCAAATGGTTCCAATGGTCAAATGTTCAGCCTGACTGATTTTTCGGGAAAAGATTTTACTCAAGAGTATTCAGACATCCGGATGAGAAATGAGCCATTGGTTGAAATCAGCCAAATTAAGGGAACATCAGAGACTCATCCTAAGCTATCGCCAGCGGACCAATGGGCTGATTTTGAGATTGAGCCTCGCATTGTAAGTTCGCCAAAAATCAGCAAAGTTAAAGGGAGCTACGTGCGAGATGCATATCTTGAAGGTCTAAAACTGTCCTCGGAAAAAGGGTTTGATCCCTTCAGATTTGGCGTTGTCGGCTCCAGTGATTCACACAACGGAAGCAGTGGCGGTACTGAGGACGATTATTTTCTTAAGGTTGGAATGCTTGATGCTAAAGCCGAGGATCGAGGCTCGCTGCCTAAGAAGGTTGATAGTGACGGTCAACGATATTATTCCAACACCGGCTTGGTACACTTTGGAGCATCAGGGTTAGCTGGCGTTTGGGCTGAGAAAAATACTCGCGAAGCGATTTATGACAGTATGCGGCAGAAAGAGACTTTTGGTACCAGTGGTACGAGGATTAAATTACGATTTTTTGCAGGCTATAAATTACCAAAGCTGCGAAGAACTGACTTTATTAGTGCAGCATACAAAGTAGGTGTCCCGATGGGAGGCCAACTTAACCAAACACAGAACGAAATTCCAGAGTTTATTGTGTGGGCTACTCGTGATCCAAAAAGTGCCCCTCTAGAGAGAGTCCAAATCATCAAAGGTTGGTTGAGTAGCACTGGCGTTCAGGAGCGAGTTTATGACGTGGCATGCGCTAACGGCATGAAGGTCAACCAAGCATCGCACCGATGCCCTGAGGTTACCCCCTCTGTAAATCTCGAAGATTGTAGCTATGATGAGCAAGTAGGCTCAGTAGAACTGAAAACTCGCTGGCAGGATCCTGACTTTGATTCTAGTGAGCGGGCATTCTACTATGTTCGTGTTTTAGAATCGCCAATCTGTAGATGGTCTACTTGGGATGCTATCCGTGCTGGAGTAGATCCAAGAACTGACAAAGATCAAACAATTAAACCATTGAAAGGCGTTACACCAGTAGGCGATAAGGATATCCTTATTCAAGAGCGCGCTTGGTCATCCCCAATATGGTATCAACCAAGTTCTAGCGGCTGATGCACCGAGAAGTGTAATCTATACCAGCCAGTGCATTCCCCTCTCAATGCACCACATCACTGAAAGCCCTCCTAATAGGTAAATAGATACCTGTCTTGAATACCTAATTAAATCCAAAGATGCGCTTTTTGCCATAAACCAAAGAATAAAAATGAGTGCCATAAAACTCAACTGGCCTAGTTCTATTCCAATGTTAAAAGCGACAAGTGACAGAAAAATGCTCTCTTGAGGCAACCCAAATTCTAGTAAAGCCCCAGCAAAACCTAAGCCATGAAGTAATCCAAACCCGCCAGCTAATAGCCAAGGATGTCGCCAAAGATTTCTAACTTCACTATCTCTAGATAATTCAATAGCCAGGAAAAAAATACTCAAAGCGATGGCAAACTCAATCAGACCAGAGGACTCAGGTATGAAACCAAGAGTAATTATTGCAAGAGTAATACTGTGCCCAATGGTGAAAGCCGTAATCGTAAAAACAAGTTGTTTTACTCCAACTATAAGAAGCATCAACCCAAACACGAACATCAAATGATCGATCCCAGATAAAATATGAGCGAGTCCTAGTTTCGAATAGGCTGTAAGGACAGAAAAAACGTCCATTCGGTGGGGAACTACAAACTTTGATTTTCCAACCGACAATACCTCTTGATAGCGACGGCTATCGCGGAGATTAACAATCACTACCGCTGAGGTTTGAGTATCTCCTAAACCCTTAACGCCGATGGTCTTACCTGACAAACTTTGGCTAGTGAAACTACAACTTAGCAAAAAGTTACTCACTGTCGTAGCCCCTGCTGCTTGTACTCTAGTTTGTCGATCAGTTTCGCATGAGCTTGGCCACTCGGGAGTCAGCATTGGCAATCCATCTGGCCTGCTAGGAGTCTTCAAGACAGCACTATAGCGTGATCTTTCTTCAGTGACCTGTGGCAGTTCATTGATTTTTAAAAGCGAAGGTGCAAATTCGTGGCAGTATCCAAAGTCACTGGTGATCCAAAACAATGCAACTAAAAACCATGTTATTTTCATAAACGAATTTCGTATTGATTTCTCAATTTCTGGATAAACATTTCAAGTGCTTGGCCCTCACGTTCACTAATCGCTTCTGCCATAAGATCCTTGTAAGCTTCAGAAAAAGTTAAATCTCTACTCTGATTTATGCCGTCTATCCAAACGAAATGATCTCCAAAAGATGAAGCAATTGGACCCACCCAAACATTTTCCCGAACACTTTTAGAGACTAACTGGGAAACAAACTTATTATCAAACTGTCTCGACAGCTGCTCTGGACTGTGATCAATAAATTGAGAGCCTGACAAGAAGGGATAACCTACTTCCCTAACATCATCAAAACTGACACCTGATAGATCAAAGGAGGCCGCGAAGGCGCTCTTCTCACTAACGCGATCCTTAGGAAAGTAGATATGCCTAATCGAATATCGAGCTGGTGATTTAAAAGCGGATTCTTGACGTCTAAACTCAGATAATAGCTCCTCATTTTTGGGAAGAGAGGGTGGATTTTGAGATAGGAACTGGCGCTCTAATTGCCGAACTAACCGCCTTCTTATAAGCTCATCAGTCTGATGCAACTGCATCTCCAAAGCCTGCTCGAAAATGGCATCATTAGAAGCTCCACTGTTCATTTCCAGGAATGACATAGTTCGGATTAATCGATTGTAAACGAACTCATCACTAAGATGCAGTCCATCGGCAAGAGCTCGCCTAAAGAGTATCTCTCGATCTAGCTCAGTTGTAACAAGAAATTTTTTTTGCTGTTGATTGGGAGGCCTGCCAGACTCAATTTCCCATTGATTTATCAATACAGCCATACGCTCCTGAGATACTGGACCAATAATCGGGAGTGGTGTTGGGAAAAATAATTGCTTTAAACAAAAAAGCATTACACCCAAAATCAGAAAGTGGGCCAAAGGCTTATCGAAGAAACTCATTCTTTTGTGATCAAATTTAAAAAATTAGAGAAATCATACTATTTATCAATATCCGCCACGGCCAGAAGGTTGTGTGATCTAAATGCTTCATACAACTTTAATGAGGGCGCCTTGACCTTTCTTGTCTGCAGATCAAAAAAAGCACCTTGACTAATGATTTTTGCCGATAGTTCACCCGCTTGATTATAAATTTCGAATATTCTTCGCCATTTCCGAAAATTAATAGACTCAGGAAGCAAGACAACCGAAATGGTAATTTCCTCGTCCACAAACACTTCTCGAAAAAATTCAATGTTCGATGAAAAAACAATTGGTGCCGTTTGCTCTGCGGAAAAACAGTCATTCAAACCTAGTTCTCGGTGTAAATCCTGCAGAACATCGATAGCAATCTTGTAGTAACTTGATTCTGAAACATGCTGATTGCAATCAATAAAATCTGGAGATACGACTCGCTTCTGAGTTATCAAATTTTTCTCACAAATATTTTTCGAGAAATTTTCTGAGATCACCTAACGCGCCATCATACTCTCGAGATCCTGGAACTCTCAGATAAGCGCCATGAGGCAGCCCTTCAAATATATTTAGGTCAGCTGTAACTCCTGCTTCTCGCAATTTTCTATGCATCCGCACAGTATCGCTAAGTAAAGCATCTCGGGTTCCGGCTATTAAATATGTCGGCGGGAAATCCGTTACATCTCCATAGAGAGGAGATATCAAAGGATTCTTAGGGTCAAAAGCACCGGCATAAACTTTGAATGCGGCCTGTAAAAGGCCCTCCTTGGTGACCAATACATTATCTACATATTCATTTGTTATCCAGCTGTCGCCTGTAAATAGAAGGTCCACACTAGGTGTTCCCGCAAATAAAGCTCCCGGCAATTCAATATCCAAGCTCTTTAGTTTTAAAGTCGAGGAAAGCGCCAAGCCTCCTCCAGCTGAAGATCCACCCATTCCAATTCTAGAGGCTGGCAGTGTTTCATTAACCGCTTTATAGACAGTAATTATGTCATCTAAGGCTGCGGGAAAAGGTTGTGAGGTCGACAAAGTATAGTCGACAGATATAACGGCAATGCCTCCTGAGGACGCAATCATGGCGCCCTCTACAGCACTGAGGAGTCCTCCCATTTGAAAGTATCCACCTCCGTGAATGTGGACAAATAATCGACCATCCAGTTTCGAGTTCAGATTCTGAGGGTTTATGCGATAAACACCTACGCCGTTTATTTTATCTTGAGAGATCTGAACGTTAAAAGTAGTCTCAAGCATTTCCTCTGTTACTGGATTTTCCGCAGCAGTTTGGTCGGCCATCTTAATTAATTCATCAAGAAGATTGTCGCCAAAAAGTTGCCCTCTTCTCTCAAATTGAGATGACCCTATTTCCCCTATCGCAAGTCGAGTCTCATCACTGAGACCTGATGCTGCTGTCAATTTTTTTTCTGGAACTATCCATAGATCTGGTACTGCCATATTTTCACCGACAAAAAAAAGACTAAATATAAAGACAAAAAACACATTTCTCATAGTAACCCCCAATCACTTAAAGTATGTCACTGAGTACTCTCTTAAATCATTTCAATACCTTATGTTTCAACAAGTTCCACTTATTAATAACTATTATCTATTGACTAAGTTCAATCTATAGATAGACACACTTAAAATTTTACTTAATAGTGCCATAAGCTAAATGTTAGATATTAACCGCGATCCCACATAAAGCACAGAGTGTAATAAAAAATCATTCAATCAATCACAGTTGAGAGGATAACAATGGAATACATTAATGAGCTTAGTAAAACTGACCAACAGATCCAAGATCTTCTGAAAAAGGATGATGGAGGCCCGGTCTGTATGATTAACTTGTTGAAGTTCCGAGAAAAAGCAAAGTACGAAGATGGGCGAGAAACTGATTTGACAGGAGTTGAGGCCTACGGTCTCTATGGAAAACCAACTGGCGAGCTAATTGCTGAGTTAGGAGGAGAAATTGTTTTTACCGCTGTCCTTAAAGGGATGGTGGTGGGGGAGGTAGAGGAGCTTTGGGATGTTATAGCCATTGCTAAATACCCTACGCTCCAATCATTTATTGATATGACATCATCGCCTATCTATCTAGAGGCATATCACCATCGTATTGCGGGCTTGCAAGGCCAATTGAATATTGCGAGCACTCAAGTCTAAAATTAATTTTTTGCAGAGGAATCATAAGCAATGCCTAATAATTTGAGAAACAAAGATAAAATATCATCATCTGATATGGCCTTCCTTGGCTTGCTTACCATTCTTAATATCTTGAATATGCTAGATCGAAATCTACTTTCAGCTTTTTCAAATTATATAGTCCCCGACTTGGGGCTGAGTAATTTTCAGTATGGTCTGCTCGCTGGTTTGGCCTTCACTGCGTTTTATTCAGTGGCAGGTTTGTATATGGGCATGCTAGCCGATACAGTTAACAGGACTCGGCTCATCAGTTTTGGTGTGACGCTCTGGTCTGCTCTGACAGCAGTATCGGGATATGCCTGGAATTTTGTTAGCATGTTAGTTCCTAGGATGTTAATTGGTGTTGGTGAGTCTATTTTGACGCCTAGTGCAATGTCGCTCCTTGCTGACCGATTCCCACAATCGAGACTAGGTTTTGCGGCAGGTTTTTACTATCTTGGCGCATCGATTGGTGCTGGGGGTAGTTTCTTACTTGCAGGATATCTTGGACCCGCTATAGGGTGGCGCAACTGCTTTTATTTACTGGGGGGTATTGGCCTCATTCTTGGCGCAATAGTTTTCTTTATTAGGGAAACACCTCGGCGTCATTTGGTTGATTCCGGAGAAAAAGCAAAGCTACCTGAAATTAAGGAAGTTGCAAAAATTGCAATGACTGCAATTCCAAAATCGCCTGCACTAATGGCTGCTATGGCTGGTGCAATGCTCTTTCATGTATTTATTAGCGCCGGTTACTATGATCAATTGTGGTTCGTCCAAGAACGTAATTTTGATAAAGACGAAATCTTAAAATTGACTGGATTCATAGGTTTAGCGGGAGGTCTAACTGGAAATTTTGTGGGTGGCATAGGTAGTGACTGGTTTGCAAAAAAAACCGGTTACGGGCGCCTTGTGTTCCTTTCCCTAGTTCTAATAATTTGCGCTCCATTCATAATAGCGTACCGACTAGCTCCAGGTGACTCAGTCTGGATACCAGTCGGTTTGTTTGTGGGGATGTTTCAAATTGGAGCATTCTTTGGACCTTTTTTTGCAAGCATCCAAGGGCTGATCCCACCAGAAGTGCGCTCCACGGTCATCGCCTTCTCAATTTTCTTAATGAACGTGATCGGTATTGGCATCGGTATCACCCTGGCAGGATTATCGATAGATTTAATGATCTCTTTTGGTATAGAGGAGCCCTACAGCCTAACATTGATAGGCTTCTCACTCTTCTCATTCCTTGCCATGCCGTGTTTTTTATTTGCCGGGCTTCGATATAATCATGATCGCGAGAAATTGAACATAACAGAATCTCTTTGATAAAAAGTGTTGTCGAAATTTGTAAAGCATTAACTCACCATCCAAAGGGCACATAAAAAATGAGTGATAAAAACACCTACATATCCAATTGGTGTTCGTGCAGCAGATACAATAACTGATTCTCTCATTATTCCCTCCTTTAAACCGGATATTAATTAAGGTTTTATTTAATCGAAACCTACATAACTAAGAAACGTGCTGTTGTCAGCGCGAGTGGATCGAACATCATTAGCTGGAAAACCGTCAGCCGGATAACCCATCGCAATGCAGATCATAATATTTTGATCATCAGGTATATTAGCGTGCTTCCGTACTACATCTGACTGCATGATGCCTTGACCATTAATGACACAACCAACTCCTCGCTCCCAAGCAGCTAGAACAATTCCATAAGCCAGCGACCCTAATCCAAAATGTGTGATCGCAGCAGGATCAAGGTACTTGTCATAAGTGAGGACAAGAGATACAGGTGCATCAAATTGACGGAATCCTCTTAACATCCAATCCATTCGTTTTTCTTTATCATCCCGCTTTATATCCATCGCTTCAAAAAGCTGTACCGCGACGTCTATTTGATTCTGCCGATGGCCTGCCTCATATTCTTCTTTGTAAGGAAAGTCCCTTACATGGGGTTTTCCAGCGAGAGTATTCTTTGTATTTCCCTCACGAATTTTATCAAGGACATCTCCTGCTACTGCGTGAATGTGCCATGTTTGAGTATTATAGGAAGATGGTGCCCATTTAGCGGTCTCAATAATCTCTTCTATGACGCTCACAGGAATTGGGTCTGGTTTGAATCCCCTAGTGCTCTTGCGGGAACGTGCAAATGTTGAAAAATCCATATCAAGTCCTCTGATGTAAAATCGGTAGGTTAAATTATTCTTTTTTCAATGTCATTAGTGAGGTACGAGTTCATAGGAACTAGAAGTATTCATCACGCATATGAAAACAAGTGCCCTCATTAAGGTCAAGCAATGCGGCCGTCTGAATCGTCTGAGGTAACTCTCTATTAATGAAGTAATTTGCGGCATACAGTTTACCTTGATAAAAGTTGACCTCTGAAATGATACCTTCACACTCATCAGAGCACAGCTTGCGCGAAGCTACTATAGCTTGCTTTAGCCAAATCCATGCAATAACAAGCTGTCCAAACATATCTAAGTAAAGAGTGGCATTTGCAAGTCCTTTATCAGGATCATCTTTAATAGCTGATAATAGAGACCCAGTCACATGACTTACTCTATCTTTAGCCTCTCTTAATGGAGCAACTAAATCGGAAATTTCTGTTAGTTCCGCTGCCTCTAAACATGTCGCCTCAATCAAATTAATAAAATCTCGGTAACTTTGACCATTATTAAAGGATACCTTTCGCCCCAGCAAATCCAGACCATGAATGCCCTCGGTTCCCTCATGTATCGGATTGAGACGCTGATCGCGATACAGTTGTTCAACAGGATACTCCCTAATATAACCTGATCCTCCTAATACCTGAATAGCCAAATCATTGCTCATACAACCATATTTTGAAGGGAAAGATTTGACCACAGGGGTTAAGAAATCCAATAGCGCCGCTGCCTGCTCTCTTTCATGAGGGGACTCTGCTGTTTTCGAGTCCTCTGCCAAGGATGTGGCATACAAACAAAGGGCCAAACTGCCTTCAGAATAAGACTTTTGGGTGATGAGCATACGCCTTACATCTGCATGCTCTATAATCTTGACCTGAGGGGACAGCGGATCTTTGTTCGATGGCAGGCGTCCTTGGGGCCTCTCACGCGCATAATCCAGGGCATGGAGGTAACCTCTATATGCAATTGCTGATGCACCCAAACCAACACCAATTCTCAAGTCATTCATCATCTGAAACATATAACGAAGACCTTGATGTGGTTCTCCAACCAGATAGCCAACCGCTCCATTCTTCTCACCAAAATTCAGGACCGTCGATGTTGCGCTTCGATTACCCATCTTGTGAAGTAATCCAGCTAGAGCAACATCATTTCTTTCTCCAATCGTTCCATCACTATTGACTAAAAATTTGGGAACAATAAATAAAGAGATCCCTCGAGTGCCCTTGGGAGCTCCGTCAATCCTTGCTAAAACTAAGTGGACAATATTATCCGACAGTGTGTGGTCACCATTACTAATATAGATTTTCTGCCCACGGATGAGATAGGTATTATCAGACTGGATCGTCGCTGATGTGGCAATATCACCAAGTGTCGACCCCTGCGCGGGCTCTGTTAAAGCCATAGTTCCAGCGCTCCGACCATCCATCATCGAACTTAAAAATAAAGCCTTCTGTTGATCATCGCCAAATGCTCTAATCACGTTACTAGCTGCCGCTGTAACGAAGTAGTATCCGCTACTACCTGAATTTGCAGCTTGAATATACGTTCCACAAACCTTACAAATTACCTCAGGTAATTGGACGCCCCCTTCATCAAAATCATAGCTTGCTCCAAGTAATCCAAACTCTGCCGTGGCATCCCACGCTGACTGTATCTCTGGAATTAATGAAACAGATTCACCATCAAACGTAGGTTCATTTGCATCACCTTTTCGATAGTGATTTGAATAGTATTTTTCAGCAATGTTCTTTGCACCACTGATGGTGGCATCAAAAGTCTCCTTTGAGTGCTCTGAATACCTCTCCCGCTTAAGAAGCGAGCTGGTATCGAGAAACTCATAGAGTAAAAAATCAACATCACGCTGATTCAAAGTTACCGGATTCATATTAAAGGGACCTATTCTCTCCACGTCTGCAAGACGCACCAAACATTTATGTGACGTATTGAGCGTGATTTTGTAGATCAGGTCTAACTCCTTTTGGCTATTAAGCAATAAGTGATTTTTATAGATAACGAGCGTGATTTGATAATGATTGGTGATAAGCTTGGAATTAGAAAAAAATAGACAGAATAGAATTTAATAAGTAAGGAGATATGAAATCTACTCGACCGTGACTGACTTGGCCAAGTTTCTCGGTTGATCTACATCAGTTCCCTTTATACAAGCCACATGATAGGAGAGTAGTTGCAAGGGAATAGTATATAAAATAGCCTCAAGCGAGCTAGGAATTGATGGCATCTCGATAATTGATATGCCAGGCATGTCAATAAACTGGGATTCTTGATCAGCAAAGACAAAAAGTTCTCCACCTCTCGCTTGTACTTCATGTAAATTAGATTTTAATTTATCAAAAAGCTCATTATTGGGAGCTATTGCAACAACTGGCATGTTCTCATCAACAAGTGCCAATGGCCCGTGTTTTAACTCACCTGAGGGATAGGCTTCTGCATGGATATATGATATTTCTTTTAATTTCAATGCGCCTTCCAATGCTACTGGATAATGTTCGCCCCGACCCAAAAACAAAGCATGGTTTTTATCAGCAAAAGACTCTGCCATCTCCTTAATTTTAAAATCAAGATTTAGAATTTTCTCCGCCAACCGAGGCAATCTCTTTAAATCATTAACCCATTTTGTTTCCAAAGATCGATTACTACCGCGAGCTAATGATAAAGAAAAAGTCAGCAACTGAAGAACCACTAACTGCGTTGTAAACGCTTTGGTCGAGGCAACCCCTATTTCAGGACCCGCCATGGTCATCAGTGATAAATCAGACTCTCTCACTAAGGTCGAGTTAGCAACGTTACAGATAGCCAAAAACCCAATATAATTATCGGAGTCTTTTGCCTTCCTAAATGCTGCCAGAGTATCTGCTGTTTCACCAGATTGAGATATTGTTACAAACATTGTGTTTTTTGGAATTATTAGATTTCTATATCTATATTCGCTCGCAACTTCTACCTGACAAGATACCTTAGCCAAATCTTCTAACCAATACTTAGCAATTAGCCCAGAATGATAGCTCGTGCCGCAAGCAACGATGTGTATATTCTCGATCTCCTTAAAAATTTCATGAGCCTTATGGCCGAAAATAGATTGCATGATTTTCGATCCTGAAATTCTTCCATTTAAACACTCATCAATAACCCTAGGTTGCTCAAATATTTCTTTAAGCATGAAATGCTTGTACTCACCCTTTTCGGAAAGAANATCTGACTCATTTATCTGATTTATTTCTCTTTCAACNANTTCGCCATNATCATCGAANATTGATATTTCATTTTTAGAAACTTCGGCTACATCGCCCTCTTCGAGATAGATAAAGCGGTCTGTCACTTGTCGAAGCGCCATTTGATCTGATGCCATAAAATGNTCACCAATACCTAATCCAATTACNAGAGGACTTCCACTTCTAGCCCCAATCATTCTGTCCGGATAATCCTTTGAAATCACGCAGATTGCATAAGCTCCCTCTAATCTGGAGAGAGTTTTATTGACAGCTTCTTTCAGTGAACCAGTNTCAGANGNATAAAACTCGATAAGATGAGCAATTACTTCACTATCTGTCTCGGAGGANAAAGTAGCACCTCTATCTCTGAGTTCTTCCTTAAGAAGATTATGATTTTCAATAATTCCATTATGCACTACGGAAATAGAACCAGAGGTATGTGGATGCGAATTTACACTACTTGGAACTCCATGTGTCGCCCATCGAGTGTGGGCTATGCCCAAGCTACCATTTGGAATCTCGCCATTGAACAAATCTTCTAAATCAGCAACTCTGCCAATGGTTTTTTGAGTATTAAGACATGAATTTGCATCAATTAGAGATAACCCAGCGGAATCATAGCCCCTATACTCAAGGCGTTTTAATCCTTCAATTAAGATACCAAACACATCCCGGTTACATGCTGCCCCAACTATCCCACACATAAATTAATACTCTTATTTTTTAGGTCTTTGCCAATTTTCAATATTCCTTTGTTTGGATCTCCCGATTCCCAGAGAATTATTGGGTACATCACTAGTAATAGTAGATCCAGCTCCCACAAACGCTCCGTCTTTGATGTGCACCGGTGCGACTAAGGTAGAATTTGATCCAATAAAAACATTCTCTCCAATACTCGTTTTATGCTTACTTGTGCCATCATAATTGCAAGTAATCGTTCCTGCGCCAATATTAACCTCGCTCTCTAAAATAGCATCACCTACATAAGCTAAATGATTTACTTTACTACCATCACCGATCATAGAGTTTTTTATTTCCACAAAGTTTCCAATTTTTGCGTTAGGCATTACTTTTGTGTCTGGTCTCAATCTCGCATACGGACCAATAGTGCTGTTTTCATGTACGTGAGATTTTTCAATTATTGAATTAGCCTTAATACGAGCACCGTCCGCGATTTTACTATCAATAATTAAACAGTTTGATTCGATATGGACATCACTACCAAGAATATTTTCTCCTTCAAAAATACAGTTAATGTCAATAAAACAGTCTGCCCCAGCAGAAAGTGTTCCTCTTTGATCAAAACGATTAGGATCTGCAATAGTAGTACCAGAATCCATCAAGTTTTGAGCTTGTATAAGCTGATAACTTCTTTCCAAATTACTTAACTGTTTTTTATCATTCACACCTTGAACCTCGATTAATTGACTTGGCGAGACCGTGTTNACGGCTAAACCACTGCTTCTCGCCAATTTTATAATATCGGTTAAATAATACTCTTTTTGTGCATTTTGGTTATTAATCTTTGGTAACAAAAATTTAAGTTGAGCGTCTGTAAGAGCAAGAACCCCTGTGTTCACCTCATTTATCCGTAACTGATCAGGAGATGCATCCTTCTGCTCTACAATTTCCTGAACACTATTATTGCTATCTCTCACAATTCGTCCATAGCCTTCAGGGCTATCAATATTAACTGTTAGTAATCCGATTGTATCTGAAGAAACTTTGCTAATAAGTACTTTAATCGTTTCAACTTCAATACAAGGCACGTCTCCATAGAGAATCACCACTATTGAATTAGTTTTTAGTTTTGGGATAGCGACCGATACAGCATGAGCAGTTCCGAGCTGCTCGTTTTGTTTTACAAAGCTAATATTTTCACAATGAAGATGTTTTTCAACCTGTTTAGCTTCATAGCCAGTTACAACAATTGGTTTTCGAGCNCCAACAGATTGTGCAGTTTTCACCACTCGACTTATTAGAGAAATGCCAGCTAATTTTTGCAATACCTTGGGGCTAGCTGAATACATTCGGCTACCTTTGCCCGCTGCAAGAATAACGACTTCAATATTCATATTTTCAAGGTCTTTAATATTTTAACGACGCAGATTAACTGTTTTAAAAACAAGATCCAAGCGCCATAAAATTAAGAATAGCACTGCCTCAATGAAAAAATATATTACTTACCTAATTTTTTCTTTAGCGCGCGTACCGTCCGAAGCTGAGCGGTAGCTTCGGCGAGCATCGATGCAGCTTTAGAGTATTCAATGTCACCTCCATTATTGCCTACATCATTTTCAGCATCTTTAACAGCTTGCGCAGCCGCAGCTTCATCAATGTTATCTGCCCGAATTGCGGTATCTGCTAAAACTGCGATTCCGCTTGGTTGCACCTCTACGTAACCGCCAGATAAAAAATATACTTCCTCAGTGTCATCANCTTTAATTATTCTCACCGGTCCTGGCTTCAAATCGCTCAATAAAGCCGCATGGCCCGGCATGATACCCATTTCTCCGGCNGAGCCCGTTATAACGAGCATTTTTACAGCACCCTGAAAAATACTTTCGCTAGCACTTACTATTTCACAATTAACACTCGCGGCCATCGATCAAAAATCCTTATTCTATTGCTCTTGCGCTTTTTTTACAGCTTCCTCAATCGAGCCAACCATATAAAAGGCTTGTTCTGGAAGGTGATCAAACTCGCCATCCAAAATACCTTGAAATCCAGCAATAGTGTCTTTTAATGATACATATTTACCGGGAGAACCTGTAAACACCTCTGCCACATGAAAAGGCTGCGATAAAAATCNTTCAATTTTTCTGGCCCTTGCAACAGCTAATTTGTCTTCTTCAGAAAGTTCATCCATTCCGAGAATTGCAATAATATCTTTTAATTCCTTATATCTTTGTAATACGGATTGAACGCCTCTGGCTACTTGATAATGAGCTTGTCCGATAATTAAAGGGTCCAACTGCCTTGATGTGGAATCTAATGGATCTACGGCTGGATAAATACCCTTTGAAGCAATATCTCGACTTAACACGACAGTCGAGTCTAAATGTGCAAAAGTCGTTGCGGGTGATGGATCCGTTAAATCATCTGCAGGAACATAAACCGCTTGAACAGAGGTTATCGAGCCTGTTTTTGTAGATGTAATTCTCTCTTGCAATGCACCCATTTCTTCTGCAAGTGTTGGCTGATATCCGACNGCAGATGGCATTCTGCCTAATAATGCAGACACCTCTGTTCCAGCGAGAGTATATCTATATATGTTATCTACAAACATTAAGACATCTTTGCCCTCATCTCTAAATTTTTCGGCCATTGTTAGACCTGTCAATGCAACTCTGAGTCTATTTCCAGGAGGCTCATTCATTTGACCATAAACCATCGAGACCTTTGACTCCTCAGGCTTTTCAATATTTACAACACCGGACTCTTGCATCTCGTAGTAGAAGTCATTTCCTTCTCGAGTTCTCTCCCCAACTCCCGCAAAAACAGATAAACCTGAGTGTTCGGTCGCAATATTATTAATGAGCTCCATCATGTTTACCGTTTTACCAACACCAGCTCCCCCAAATAATCCTACCTTACCTCCTTTAGCGAAAGGACATACCAAATCAATAACCTTAATTCCTGTCTCTAATAGCTCATCTGAGGCCGCTAACTCTTCATAAGCAGGAGGTTTGCGATGGATTGGCATAGCCTGCTTAGCTTTAATTGGGCCTTTCTCGTCAATAGGATTGCCCAATACATCCATAATCCGACCAAGAGTTGCATCACCAACAGGCACAGATATAGGCGCATTTGTGTTTTCAACAACCAAGCCTCTTTTGACACCTTCGGATGAACCCATAGCAATCGTTCTCACCACACCATCTCCCAACTGTTGTTGAACTTCGAGAGTAAGATCTTTATCTACTACTTTAAGCGCATCGTAAACACTTGGAACGGTGTCACGCGAAAACTCAACATCGATAACAGCTCCGATGATTTGTATTATCTTTCCACTACTCATTGTTGGTTCCTCTCACATAACCTTAAACGTTCTTTTAAACGGCAGATGCGCCGCCAACTATTTCCGACAATTCTTGTGTAATTGCAGCTTGCCTTGCTTTGTTATAAAGAAGCTGTAGCTCGTCTATCAGATCACCCGCATTATCGGTGGCATTTTTCATTGCCAACATCCGAGCAGCTTGCTCACATGCCTTGTTTTCGACAACCCCTTGATAGACTTGCGACTCAATATATCGAATTAGAAGGCCATCAAGTAATTCCTTTGCATCATGTTCATAAATATAATCCCAATGATAAGATAATTCGTTTTCATCACTGGGCTCTAATGGAAGTATTTGTTCAACTCTGGGAGATTGCGTCATAGTATTAACGAACTCATTCGTGACGAGCATAAGTCGATCTATTTCACCGTTGTCATAAGCATCAAGCATTACTTTTATGCCACCAATCAAGTCGTCTATTTGCGGCTCTTCACCAACATCCTTAATTGTAGCAACGACATTACCTCCGACTGAGGCAAAAAAACTCACGCCCTTATTACCAACAACACATAAATTTACGTTTATACCTGCATCTGAAAACTCTTTTATTTCTCTGAGAGCACATTTAAAAAGATTAATATTTAAACCACCACACAATCCTCTGTCAGTGGATATAATAATGAAGCCGACTGTTTTGACATCTCTCTTAATTAAATAATGGTGCTTATACTCAGATGATGACTTGGCAATATGCCCGACAACTTTCCTAATATGTCTGGAATAGGGTTTACCAAGCGACATTTTATCTTGAGCCTTTCGCATTTTACTCGCTGCAACCATTTCCATCGCACTCGTTATCTTTTGAGTGCTACTAATACTCGCAATTTTTGTTTTTACTTCTTTGCCGATAGCCATNGTCTAANTAGACCTTTACCAGGTTCCAGTGGAGGCAAATTTTTCCAATGCCTTAGTAAATGTTGACTCTATCTCNTCGTTATAATCACCATTTTCATTTATTTTTANCATAAGTTCTTTGTNCTCAGTNTTCATATATGACAGTAATGCNCTTTCGAANTCATTTATCTTTTCCACCACAACATCNTTCAAAAAGCCTTTGTCCGCAGCAAATACCATAACGCCCATCTCNGCCACGCTNAGCGGTGAGTATTGCTTCTGCTTCATTAGTTCTGTNACNCGTTCACCATGATCAAGTTGAGCTTTAGTTGCCTCATCTAAATCAGACGCAAACTGAGAGAAAGCAGCCAATTCCCTATACTGCGCTAACGCTGTCCTAATCCCGCCTGACAATTTCTTCATGATTTTTGTTTGTGCCGCTCCACCAACTCTTGACACAGAAATACCGGCATTCATTGCAGGTCTGACTCCGGCATTAAACATATCCGCTTCTAAGAAGATTTGACCATCTGTTATAGATATAACGTTAGTTGGAACAAAAGCGGACACATCACCTGCTTGAGTCTCAATCACAGGAAGCGCAGTCAAAGAACCAGTCTTCCCTTTAACTTTGCCTTTCGTGAACTTCTCTACGTAATCAGCATTAACTCGTGCGCCTCTCTCTAGAAGTCTCGAGTGCAGATAAAAAACGTCCCCCGGATACGCCTCTCGACCAGGTGGTCTTCGCAAAAGTAGTGATATTTGCCTGTACGCTACAGCTTGTTTTGTAAGATCATCATAGATAATCAAAGCATCTTGCCCACGGTCTCGGTAATACTCTCCCATCGTGCATCCTGCAAATGGCGCTAAAAACTGCATGGCAGCCGCGTCTGCCGCTGAAGCAGAAACAACAATAGTATGACCCATAGCCCCATGCTCTTCTAACTTTCTAACTACCGCCGCTACAGAAGCAGCTTTTTGACCCACAGCTACGTAAACACACTTAATACCTGAATGTTTTTGATTAATGATTGCGTCAACAGCAATTGCTGTTTTCCCGATTTGTCTGTCGCCAATTATCAGTTCCCTTTGACCCCTGCCAATTGGCACCATTGCATCAACAGCTTTTAGACCAATCTGAACGGGCTGATCAACGGACTGTCTGTCAATGACACCAGGCGCTACTTTTTCTAATGCGTCAGTCAACTTTGCATTGATTGGCCCTTTACCATCAATAGGGTTTCCTAATGCATCTATGACTCTGCCTTCTAGCTCAGGACCAACAGGCACTTCTAAAACTTTGCCTGTACATCGAACCCGTCCACCTTCAGCAAGAGCTTGATAGTCGCCTAATACAACGGCACCAACAGAATCCCGCTCTAGATTAAGAGCCATCCCAAACATGCCTCCATCAAATTCAATCATCTCTCCATACATGACATCTTCAAGTCCATGAATTCTGATGATACCGTCAGAAACAGAAACTATTGTCCCTTCATTTCTCGCTTCAGCAGAGACGTCAAGATTATCAATTCGATCCTTAATTATTTCACTAATTTCAGACGGGTTTAATTGTTGCATTTCAGAAACCTCAATACTCAGGTGTTTAATGAATCGGCGAGTTTGGTCAATTTACCCTTTATGGAGTTATCAATTACCATATCTCCAGCTTGAATAACTGCGCCACCTATTAAGTCTTTATCAAGCAAAACTTGTATGCTTACTTTTCTTTTTAAATTCTCTGCCAAAGCAGAGGAGAGCTTTTCCAATTGAACATCATTCGGCTTCTCTGTAACTGTAAGAGCTATCTCTATTACTGCCTCTCGATTCGCCTTTAACTCTTCAAATTGTCTAGTTAGAAAGGGCACCAAGGGTAGTCTTTTATTTTTCGTTAAAAGCTTTATAAAATTTTCGAATGCTATTGGGATTTCTTCTTGGTATGTTCCAAGTATCGTATCTACTAACTCATTAGAACTTAAACTAGGCTGACCAAGAATTTCTTTAGCTAATGGGTGTTGAATCACCTCGGATAGATATTTTAAATACCCCAACCAATCCTCAGCTACACCTTTTTCAATAGAGTATTCAAATGCTGCTTTCGAATATGGTCTTGCTAAAGTAGATAATTCATTCATGAGATTTCAAAATTTAAAGTTCTTTAGCCAATTTATCTAACAAGTCTTTATTAGTTTCACGATCAACTGCTTTTTCTAGGATTTTTTCGGCGCCAACGATCGCTAATTCGGACACAGATTTTCTAAGTTTTTCCTTCGCACGATTAATTTCAAGATCTATCTCAGACTGTGCCGCAATTTTAATCCTATTGCCTTCATCAGACGCTTTAATCTTTGCTTCCTCAACAATTTGGCTAGCGCGTTTATTCGCTTGATCAATAATGACAGATGCTTCAGTTTTCGCATCATCAATTTTCTTATCTATTTCGAGTTTTGTTTCAGCTAATTCTCTTGTTGCTTTTTCTGCAAAATTTAATCCATCTTCGATTTTATTTTGGCGCTCCTCTAAAGAAGTTAAAATTACGGGCCAAACAAACTTCATACAGAACCAAACAAAGATAGCAAATGTCACCATTTGACCGAATAACGTCAAATTAATATTCATTGTTAAACCTCAAATTTATAGACTTGGTATTGGTCAAACGAGCGGTGGCGCAACAACAAAGATCAAATACATGGCGATACCGACACCAATGATAGGAACTGCGTCAATTAAACCTGCCAGTAAAAACATTTTCCCTTGAAGCTCTGCCCCTAACTCGGGTTGTCTCGCAGTCGCTTCAATCAATTTGCCGCCTAGCAAGCCCATTCCGATCGCAGCTCCCAAAGCACCTAATCCAAGCATTATCGCTGCCGCAATATACACTTCCATTTAAGACTCCTTTTATAAGTTAATTTAATGATCTTGTTCATGCGCCATACCTAAATAAACTACAGTAAGCATCATGAAAATAAACGCCTGAAGCGAAACTATTAGGATGTGGTAAATTGCCCATCCTAACTGCATTATACCTCCACTAAGGCCTAAAATTCCTCCAGTAATTGCTAACAATGCGAAAGAATAAAATAACGTCTTACCTGTAGAAATCTTATCTTTTAGATTCAACCAACAAATAGCGCATACTAACAAAAACGTCACTAACCATAGAAAGATATTGGTGCCATCGCCAAACAACTGTGCGTTTAATCCACCCGCGATTATTCCTGAACCAGCTCCTGCGGCAAACATCAATGCAATTAGTATGAAAATCATTTCCCCCGCATACATATTACCAAAGAGCCTCAAACCTAGGGAGAAGGGTTTAGCTAATAGTCCTACTAACTCCATAAAAAGATTTACGGGGATAAACGCCCAATGGTTAAAAGGATGCATAGTTAATTCTTTTACAAACCCAAACCCTTTGATTTTAATATTGTAGAAAAGCATTAAAACAAAAACGCCTAGCGCCATTCCCATAGTTACATTGGGGTCCGTAGAAGGCACTATTTTTTGATACTCCACACCCGCGAGCATGAGTAATTTAGGCACTAAATCGACTGGCACCAGATCCATCAGGTTCATTAGAAATATCCAAATAAATATTGTAAGAGCTAATGGCGCAATTAATGGGTTTTTCGCATTAAAGTTATCTCGAACCAAGTTATCTATAATTTCTATAATTAACTCTACAAAATTAATAAAACCTTTGGGAGAATTTGAGCTACTTCGCACGGCGGCAAATCTAAAAAGAAGACAAAACAAAATACCCAATCCAACCGACCAGACCATTGAGTCAACATGTATGGCCCAGAAACCCATAGCCGCCACCTCTCCTGCCCCATGAGCTAAAGTCCAAGTACTTTCACTTAAAATTTCTT
This sequence comes from Porticoccaceae bacterium, assembly GCA_002710745.1. Lineage (GTDB taxonomy): Bacteria > Pseudomonadota > Gammaproteobacteria > Pseudomonadales > Porticoccaceae > AAA300-D14. Next base: position 7,474 of record PALW01000019.1, on the reverse strand, counting down.
GGCCATGCTCTAATTCTCTTTCATAACCCGCAGGCAGTCTTCNATAAACCAAATTTTGTAAATGATGTTGAATATATTCAGTAGTTGTTGCGGGATTATCACCAGCCATTTTTTGTACCACTTAGTGTGCCCATTTTAAAGATATCGTTATTCATAATTTCGATAACCAATAACCTTGCTAATTACCAGTGAGAACGTCAATTGTACAACATTCATCATTATAAAAACTCCAAAAATCAAATATGGATCAACACTTGGAAACAAGATAAAAGTACCCATAAATAGCACAGCCACTAAAATAAACTTGCCCGCTGTTCCTTTATATAGNGNNGANACAACNTTTTTCATAGTGATNTTTNTTTCGACTNAAAAATACTTTATAAAACCAAAGATGAGGCCCTAAAAATATCAAACCACCGCTCAAAATCGAAAGGCCTGTATGGATATCAATCGAAATAAAATAAAAAGAAATTACAAACAAAAAGACTGTAGGAAATTTTAACGCATTAAAATACAAATTCCTGTAATTATTTGTCATAAATATATTGATTAACTGAATATAAGATCGGAGCGAATTATATGAGGTCATAAGCGACTATTCAATAAAACTTTTACCTACTCCATGATACAAATGGCAGAACTATAATTTATCTATAATCCCTTGCAACTGGTCNTTATTAAAGTAGTGAATGACTAATTTNCCAGATCCATTTCCCTTGTGCTGGATGATAACAGGTGATCCTATCTTTTCTGAAAGATCATTTTGGAGATTCAATATATCTGCATCGATAGAATTTTTAGCTTTCAATGATTGAGATTTGCTAGAGTCGCTCTTAAGTGTCTTAACTAAGACTTCTGTTTGTCTTACAGTAAGATTAGCTTCAATAATCTTTTTGCATGCTGCCACTTGTTTTAATCCTGTCAGCCCAAGTAAACACTTTGCATGGCCCACTTCAATCTCGCCATCTTCTAAGTACCTTAAAACTTCGTTCTCTAGAGCTATCAGTCTTATCAAATTAGTAACAGAAGATCTCGGCTTACTTACTGCTTGTGCNACCTGTTGCTGAGTTAAGTTAAACTCCTCTTGAAGACGAATTAAAGCTCTCCCTTCCTCTACAACATTTAAATCTTCCCTCTGAATATTCTCTATCAGGGACATGGCTAGAGTTTGCTCATCCGTCAAATCTTTAAGTAAAGCTGGGACTTTTTCTAATCCTATTTGTTGGCAAGCTCTCCAGCGACGTTCACCTGCCACAATTTCAAATAAATCTTCGCCGACTTTTCTTAACACAAGTGGTTGCATTACGCCATGTTGTTCTATTGATTTTGCTAATTCATCAATCCTAATGGGATCTAATTTTCTTCTTGGTTGATATCTTCCAGGAGTTAAAAATTCAATTGGTATGTTTATCAACTCCTCAGTATTTAAAAAAGCAGTATCGCTCGCTAAATCGTCATTAGTTACACCTAACAACGCGCTTAAGTCTGTTCCAAGGCTTTTCCTGCTTTTTGTCATAACTGTCTACCCATAAATTATTGCATTCCCATTTTTTCATATTTTAATATCTCTCCAGCCAATGCCAAATACGCAAGTGATCCTTTTGAGTTTTTATCATACAGATAAGCAGGTAAACCGTGACTTGGAGCTTCTGCTAACCTTACGTTCCTGGGTATACTTGATCTATACATCTTGCTACCAAAATACTCACGAAGTTGAGCAGACACTGCATTGGTTAAGCTATTTCTTGGGTCATACATAGTCCTCAAAATACCCTGTATTTTAAGCTCTTTATTTAACAAAGACGAGATCTGCTCGATTGTCNTATTTAAGTCGGCCAATCCCTCCAATGAGAAATACTCACATTGCATCGGTATAATAACGCCTTTACTAGCTACCAATGCATTAATAGTCAGTAAATTTAAAGTAGGTGGGCAGTCAATCACAATGTAATCATAAAGTTCTGATATCAGCTCAAAATTTCTCTTTAAAGCGGTTTCACGGGAATCGCTCTGCATTAATTCAACTTCGCCAGCGACAAGATTTCTGTTTGCAGGNAGAACATCAAAATTNCCACTTGGTTTACTTTTAATTACATCTTTAATTGANTTTTTAAATGTAATTGCTTCATACAGAGTCAGAGNGCATTTGTTTTTATCCACCCCTGAACCCATTGTGGCGTTTCCCTGTGGATCACAATCTACAAGAAGAACACGCTTTTTGTAGACTCCTAAAGATGCCGCAAGATTGATAGCTGTCGTCGTTTTACCAACGCCACCTTTTTGATTAGCTATGGAGATAATATTAACCAATTGATTATTTCTTCAATTTAATTTCAAGGATATGTCTATTTTTATTTAACATAGGAACTATTACTTTATGTTTGTTTGTGACCTTATATTGTTTAGGCAGTTGACTCAACTCAGATTCTGATATGTGGCCTTTCATTGCCAGAAAACTTCCGTTCTCTCTTAATAGATGCTGAGTAAAATTAACCATTTTCTCAACTGAGCTAAATGCGCGGCTTATAATATGATCAAANCTATCCTCTGTTTGATAACTCTCTACCCGCGCTTTTATGATCCTGATATTTTCTATNGACAAATGTGTCTTTATTTGNTTTAAAAATATTGTTTTTTTTTGAGAACTGTCTAACAAAACAAAAGCTTTCTTAGGGAAAATCAATGCCAACGGTAAACCTGGAAAGCCCGGACCGGTTCCAACATCAATTATTTTTTCGCCATTTAAATACTTGTTAACAGATAAACTATCTAAAAGATGGTTGGTAATTATCTCTTGGGGATCAGAAATAGCGGTTAGGTTATGAATTTTGTTCCATTTCCTTAAATAAAAAACAAATTTAGAAAACTTTTGAATCTGAATATCAGATAAATCTACTCCTAGTTCTTCAGAGCCTGATGTAAACAAATCCAATATCTTTTTATTTAACTGATAACTCCGGTCAGGCTGCATGTTTTTTTAATTGAATTAATAACAAAGAGATCGCTGCCGCCGTAATACCCGGGATTCTTATCGCTGCCGCCAGTGTTTCTGGTCTTGCATCCTCTAGTTTTTGCATAACTTCGTTAGATAACCCTTTTATCGATTGATATTCAAAATCAGAGGGAATTTTTAACTTCTCGTTTTTTTGTAACTTAATGATTTCTTGTTCTTGTCGCTTAACATAACCCTCATACTTTATATCGGTTTCTATCTGGCTTAAATAACTAGTCTCTCCCACTTCTTCTTTGAATAATTGATCAATTTTTTGGTAATTAATTTCTGGTCTTTTCAGAAGATCATATAAGGAATATTCTCTGTTAATATTGTGCGGTAAACTTTTTGATAAAGTCTGCACATTTTTTGTTTCTGGATTTATCCAAATGTCTTTCAATTTTTGTTTCTCTCTCTCAATATTCTCCCTCTTCTCACAAAAACTTCGCCATCTGGATTCCCCTACTATTCCCAGAGATTTTCCTATCTCCGTCAATCTAATATCGGCGTTATCTTCTCGTAAAAGAAGCCGATATTCCGCCCTACTGGTAAACATCCTATATGGCTCTTTTGTTCCAAAATTTATTAAATCATCAACTAAAACACCAATATATGCCTGATCACGTCGTGGGTACCAAGCGTCTTTTTCTAAGACACTTAGACTCGCGTTTAAACCTGCTAATAACCCTTGTGCTGCTGCCTCCTCATAACCCGTGGTCCCATTAATTTGTCCTGCAAAATAAAGGCTTTTTATTATTTTCGATTGTAAAGTATGGTGCAAATCCTGTGGGTTAAAAAAGTCATATTCAATCGCATATCCTGGCCGAGTTATTTGAGCCTTCTCAAAACCCTCGATTGTTCTCAGGAAATTCAACTGCGTTTCAAACGGCATACTAGTACTAATTCCATTTGGGTATAATTCATTGGTATTCAACCCTTCCGGTTCAATAAAAATTTGATGCTTATCTCTATCTGAAAATCTGACAATTTTATCTTCTATTGAGGGGCAGTATCGAGGACCAACTCCTTCAATCGTACCTGTAAATAGAGGCGATTTATCTAAGGAGTTACGAATAATAGTGTGTGTTTCTTTATTAGTATGAGCGATCCAACAGCAAACTTGTTCTGGATGTTTTCGAATGTCGCTTAAATAAGACATTACAGGACGTTCGTTATCACCCCATTGTTCAGTTAACAGCGTTAAGTTAACAGAACGCTTATCAATACGTGGTGGTGTTCCCGTTTTCAAGCGCTCTACTCTGAAAGGAAGCGACCTAAAATAACTAGCTAAAAGTGTTGAAGACGGATCTCCCGCTCTCCCACCTGAAAAATTTTCTAAACCAACATGCATCTTACCAGCTAAGAATGTGCCGGCAGTTACTACCACTGTTTTTGAATGAAAAGATAAACCCTTTGATGCTTCAACGCCGATGACCCTCTCGTTATCAATTATTAAGTTGTCAACTGACGCTTGAAAAATAGACAAGTTCTCTTGATTTTCTAAAAAACTTCGGATGGCTGCCTTATAAAGTGATCTATCTGCTTGTGCTCTAGTAGCCCTAACTGCAGGCCCCTTCCGTTTATTTAAAACTCTAAAGTGAATCCCACTCAGATCAGCTGCTTTTGCCATAACTCCATCTAATGCATCGATTTCCTTGACAAGATGCGTTTTCCCGATACCACCAATTGATGGGTTACATGACATCTGACCTAAGGTTTCAATATTATGTGTTAGTAAAAGCGTTTTACAGCCCATGCGCGCTGCTGCAAGAGATGCTTCTGTTCCTGCATGTCCGCCGCCAACAACAATAACGTCAAATTTATCTGAATAAATCATTATTTAACTAGAATTAATAAAATATACATTATATATATATTTATTTTATTTTTATTGTTATTAGTAAATATTTATTTGTTAATAACTTTAATTATATGCGTTGAATCAGGTAGTTAAGTGAAATTATGGAGTGAATCAACTGTATATAGTGACTAGAGTTTTTAGTTAATAATTGCGTATTACTAAATAATAAGTTTTATCCCTTTGGGCAGCAATCTTAATTCTTTTAAATTCTGTGGGTAGTTTAAAGAGAAATACAAATTTTTATACAACTTATTCATATTTAGAAATTTGATGATAAATCATTGTATTGTTCNAAGGATTTGATTAAACTCGCGACCAAAGTTTATGGGGTATCCATCCATGAAAAGAACATTTCAGCCAAGTAATTTGAAGCGAAAGCGAACTCATGGCTTTAGGGCTCGCATGGCAACCGCAGGGGGAAGAGCGGTTTTAAATCGAAGAAGAGCAAAGGGAAGAAAAATACTTTCCGCTTAACTCTTTTGGGTAATCATTCTTTTTCAAAAATCAATAAATTAACCTGCCCGTCTCAGTTCAACTCTGTCTTTTCGAATGGCGATTTCAAAATACAGTCCAAAGGTTTTATTATGTTGGTAAAAAACAACAACGATAATAAATCTCGACTAGGGTTGGTGATAGCGAAAAAAAATNTTCCTCTTGCTACACAAAGAAATAAATTGAAGAGAATAGTGAGAGAGTCGTTTCGCAAGAATAGATTTTCTGAGTCGGTTGATGTAGTGTTTCTAGCTCAGAAAGAGATTGTGAAATGTTCCATGGATGAATTGAACGAAATGTTATTAAAGGCATGGTCTACCCTTCAAAAGAAGCAGCAAAAATATGATTAAGAAACTTTTAATTAAAACGATAAGTTTGTACCAATTAATATTGAGTCCTCTTTTGGGTGCAAACTGCAGGTTTGAACCAACCTGTTCACAATACGCTATCGAGGCGATTGAAATAAATGGTGTTTTAAAAGGTACCGCAATGGCTATAAAAAGATTAGCGAAATGTCATCCTTGGCATCCGGGAGGTTTTGATCCTGTCTGTAAAAATCACCAACATTNAAAACCATAGTGNAAATTAACTAATGGATTGGCAAAAAACATCTTTAATTATTGGCATGGCTGTATCAGCATGGCTTCTAGTTATTCAATGGAACCATTTTAGTGAACGGCAGGAATTTGTTGAAAGCGTTGAGCCAACGGTTATGGCAAATCCAAATTCCAGTGCTGAAAAACGTATAGATAACATATCGTATTCGGATTTTTCCGATGAGTTGCCGTCAGTTATTGAGCAGGAAATAGAGACGAGTGTATTACCAGTTATCAAGGAATTCAGCTATATCAGAGTAACAACAGATTTGTTGGAAATTCTGATTGATCCGGAAGGTGGTGATATCGTTAAAGCCACTTTGTTAAAACACAAGGACAAGCTTTCTGATGCAGGGAAACCAATAGTCTTGCTCGATAACACGTCAGAAAAATTATATATTGCACGCAGTGGAATTATAGGTAGAAATGCCACGGACACTGTCAATGGAAGACCAGTTTTNACATCCAGATTTCAACAATATAATTTAACAGATGGCAGNCCGTCCATAGACGTTGACCTGTTATATTCTGATGGAAGAGTAGACTTTATTAAACGATTTACTTTCAATGAGAGTGCTTATCATATTGATGTAACTTATTTAATAAGAAATAACTCCAACGAAGTTTGGAGCGGAGTTTTTTATGGTCAATTAAAAAGANATTCCAAAGTACCTGATATTAATGAAGGTAGGTTTGGTCCAGCTGCGTTTTTAGGTGCAGCGATTCGAGAGCCAGAGAAAAATTTTGCTAAATATGATTTTGAAGACATTGCCGATCAAACTATAAACACAAGTATAGATGGCGGCTGGATATCTATGGTCCAACTTTATTATATAAGCGCTTGGGTTCCTCCAGTAAACGAGACAAATAATTATTCACTTAGAAAAATTTCTGGGAAAGATGAATATGTCATGTCATTTACTAGCCCGCCTGTATTGATTTCACCAGGATCATCGGGTGAATATTCATCTCGATTTTACGTAGGCCCGAAGGATCAAAAAGTTTTATCTGATTTGGCAGACTACCTGGATTTAACTGTGGATTATGGGTTTCTCTGGATGGTGGGTAAGCCAATTTTCATGGCAATGGAATTCATAGAAAGTTATGTTGGTAATTGGGGTTGGGCGATTATTCTTGTAACAATTTTGATTAAATTATTTTTGTACCCGTTGTCTAAGGCTAGCTTAAAGTCGATGGCCAAAATGAGAGAGTTACAACCAGAAATGAACCGTTTGAAAGAACTGTATGGTGATGATAGGCAAAAAATGAGCCAGGAGTTAATGGGGCTTTATAAAAAAGAGAAAGTAAATCCCGCCGGAGGCTGTTTTCCGATATTATTACAAATGCCTGTTTTTCTTGCACTTTACTGGGTTTTGTTAGAGTCAGTGGAAATAAGACATGCTCCCTCGATATTTTGGATCCAAGATTTGTCTTCGAGAGATCCTTATTTCATTTTACCTTTAATCATGGGCGGTAGTATGCTGCTTATGCAACGAACCCAACCTATGCCCACTGATCCTTTGCAAGCAAAGA
>PALW01000018.1 GCA_002710745.1 Porticoccaceae bacterium | reverse complement strand
ACTGATGTATATTTAATTTAAGGAGCTGTTTCTTCGCCTTCCTCTGCCTGGGACGATTTCAAAACATAGGCATTCCACCCGTATACAAAACTATTCTGATCACCTTTGTTTACTCTAAAGAATAAATACTTACCAGCTCCGTTACCACTGTTATAAGCCGCATTCAGATAGTTAACCAACTCAACATTTGCGTCATCTGAAGTTGTCACTTGTCCAATTTCAACAGAAGGAATCAAAAACGATTCTTGAACTAATACTCCTGCCTCTCCTCCACTAGGGGCATTACTGAACGGACCAATAAACCAATCAGCCAACACTAGATTATCTGTATCAGAAGTTCTTACAGCCCAGAGGTCTGCGGGAAAATCAAGCTGTCCTCCCTTTTGTGCAATGGTTACTTCAAGCTCAGCAGTAGAAAATGGATTAGCAATTTCACCAAAATTGGGCAATTGGAAAACCATCACTCCAACTGTCATACCAAAGTTCCCATCCGAACCACCGTACCACTCACCAACATTTAATTTCCAAGACTCATTTCCTGACAAATTATCTCCATGCAAGCTTAGTGAACTCCCTGAAGCTGAATTTGAGATACCATTTGCTAAACCAGGAGTGTTATTTACCTCAGTTGCCCTTGCCTCAATCATGCCGTCAGAAACAAGCGAAAATAAAGATCGACTTCCGTCATCTGGTTCAGTCGACCCATCTGAATCATCACGAACTAATTTAAANGTCCAGTAGCCCCCAGAGTATGCAACAACNAGTGTCATCGTATCGGAAGTATTNGCAAATACNTGATANACAANTGANTCTGGTGCATCTGCTGGATCACCNAGCTCAGGNGCATCNCTCACTACTTTCGGGATACCAATGTGAGCNCCAACTCCATATANAGTTATTACTTTATTNACATCATCANANCTAAANGTNGCNTCANCACTTCCATCGTGAGGAGNCACAGGTGNCCCNCAACCGTCTNGACTCACACCTTGCCATGATTCTATCCATGTCTCTCCACCCATCAAATTCTCAAAGGTACCATCCTCAGAGAAAGAGAAAATATCATCAAATAANCAGGCCCTTTCAGCTACAGCACCACTATCAATAACCCAAAATGAGGTATCTCCTGGCTGAGGACCAACTCCCATTGCGCCATACTCTGGAGCCAACTTCCAACCACCGATTAACATTTCTCGCGTTAATGTTACTGGCGCAACATACTCATCCAAAAATATAACGTCGTCCCAATAATATGTTTCACCTGAGCCCTCAGACCCAAAGTTAAAAAACACTGACAGCGTATCGAACACATAACTGATATTAAGTGCTGGTGTCCCTGGCACTTCATCACTGAAATCAAAAATTACGGTCTCCCAAGCATTCGCTAATGTCGTCATTGACTCAGTTTCAACACTATTTGCCGGATTACCAGATTCTTCCAGTTTGACCCTGATTGGAATCCCAATTTCTGGAGAATATATTCTGATAGAGATTCTAGTGAGAGTCTCAGTTAAGGGATAAATTATTTGACCGCGCGCAATAGTCGTTCCAGAGGATGACTCATTGCCCTTTGTAGTCGCAACAACAGTATTTGTGCTGTCAACAGGATCGGTAGTCAAGTAACTATTATTGTTACCAAAATCGACAATATCGTAATCAACGATTACATCATTGAATGTAATAATCTCGCCGATGTTTAATACTGAATCACTCCCTGTGCCAATATCACCGGTTGGCATTTCGTCAGTTGGTGTGAACTTTAACCAATTTAAATTAAACCCGCCTGAGGATGTAGACACTCTGAGTACATACTCCCCTGCATCAAGAGTAATAATTCCACCCTGAACTGTTATCCATGACTGCCAACCTCCTGTTGCTGGGATAGCTGTAGAGTCCACCAAGTTTCCATCAATGTAAGACATAATTCCTGGATTACTACCATTTTGACTTGCGGCTCGGTATGAGATTGCATAATTACCTTGAGAAGGAATAATTAATGTATATTCCATCCAGTCCCCTGCATCAATCCAACCAACATTTAAGCCCCCACCTTCATCTTCCGTCCCTTGAGTTCCTATATCTCCCTCTGGAGACTGAATTGAAGACGTAAAGTATTCAGCTTCTATAATGATGGCCCCATCATCCTCACAATATTTTTCATCTGTTTGATTGAAAGCCAACCAATTCAGGTTGAAAGAATCCCCGAGCGCTACTAGACGCATGGTCTGCGATCCCTCAGATAGAGTGACTGGCCGATTAAAAGTAACCCAATTTGACCATCCTCCGGTCGGGGGTATATTAAACGTATCAACTAATTCACCACCAAAACTAAGCTCAAAACCAAGACTTCCAGGCTGACTTGCTACACGGTAACTTGCTACATAACAACCATCAGCTGGGACATTAACATCCCACTCTATATAGTCTCCAGCATCAAAATTACCAACGTGATCACTCAAATCGCTATCTGTAGAAGCTCCGATACTGACAGTTCCATCAGGAGCAGAAACGACATCCGTCCATTCTTCCGCTTCTACTTTAATATCATCTGGCTCAGGTGGAACCCACTCACAACCCTCACCATAATCTGCTCCTCCATCCCCACCTAATTGAATGTCAAAATTCATCAGGTTCATGCCGCCTCCACTTACAATTCTAAGCCTTTGGACCCCTGCCTTTAAGGTTATGTCCACCGTAATGTCTTGCCAGGTATCCCAACCACCTGTATTGGGGGTGGGTACGTTTCCTGTTAATTTTCTGCAGTCTGATTCAACAGAAATAAATCCACCGACTCCACTTGCAGATGCTGTTCTCAAGGTCATTTGATAATTTCCTGCTTGCGCAACATCAATTGTATATTCGAGCCATTCACCGACCTCAAAAAAACCAACCATCGTGTAGCCTTCAGCACTTGACTGGACATCTACCGCTTCGTCAGGTCTGTAGGCTTCACCGAGATTAATTGCACCTGTGTCATGGTATGCAACGCCTTCTCCACCATAATCGTAGTCCGATGCCCAAATTCGTCCATTCGGCGCTAAACTATCAAATGGGTGTGCAGAATCTCCATCAGTTGGCACAGGCATTGGAGAACCAAAAAAAGGTCCTGGTGGAATTTCTGGTAAATCAGGAAGTGGCTCGACCGAATCAGTAAATGAGGAAACGATTCGATAACTATTAATACCGTTTCTCTCCACACCCGCTCCAATTACGCCAGTTAAACCATAATTTTCACCGTCAGTAACAGAAAGTGTTCCAATCAAATGAGCAGAGCCACTCCAAGGTCGCAGAGCAACATCGCCCGTTGGCAACTCAAACCATTGGAACTTTTGATTTATTCCAATTTTACTAGCGGTAGCTAGCAGTACTTCCCCATAATCGCTTACTGTCAGATAATTTCCATTGGCCGCCTTTATNGCGACTGAGCCGTCATCACCAGCGTCGATTACAGTAAATTCGTCATTACCTATACCATCATAGTTGCGGTCATCTGCTATAACTTTGAAGTATTCATCTATTCTCAAAAAAGCCTGATCGGATCGACTATAAATACCAATGGGTTGGTCAAATGCGATTGTTGGAGATCCACTTGATGGCCAAGTTGTGTCTGGATTCTCAGGTCGCCAGACTGTTCCATAAGAATCTAGATAAGTTTTAAATCGATCGAGCTCTAAATCATTAGCCGCCAACCACTCAAATTGAGTCCATCCAATGTGATGACTCTCAAAAACTTCGTTGAATCCTTTTTTTGTATCACCCGGATAAAATTCGGTGCANAGTAATGCCGGATAACGGGTACTTGTTTCAAACGCATCGATTGTGCTTTCAACCTGAGCAATGTCCCAATAAGCATGAAATGCAAATCCAGCGTTTCCCCAAATCCCAGGAAATTGCTCTGCCAGCCCGTCAGCACCACTGATTGCTTGAGACCCACCAAAAAATGACATGAAGGACCCCAATAAGATCATTGTATCAGGGGCAACATTTCTTATAGTTTCATACATTTGAGCTTGCTTAGCCCAATCATCTGATGTCCAGTTTCCGTTTATGCCTGTTACTGGTTCATTGTGAGCTTCATATATTACATGCNTTTCATCTTTGTATTTTTCACCGTAGAGATTCCAAAAGGCAAGGGTCTTCTCCATGCTATGTATCGCGCCATTTTCGCCATTGTTTCCCATCGTTATAATTAGATACATTTTGGCTTCTCTGGTTAATGCAACTAACTGATCTGCGAGTGCTTCGTTTATGCCAACTGGATCAGGATTTTGACCAGCATCACCCTCCAGATAAACATGGACCGTATTGAAGCCGTAATCGTTAACTAATAAATTCAGNTGGTCTATCGATGGTAANTTTGCCGGTAAGCTCCCATAAGGATCACCGCCATCAAAAGATAGACTCACGCCNCTTAGTGCTGTGTTTAGATCAGATCTGATTACGTTGTAACCAAGAGAGGTATCAATATGNGGTCTACCTCGAACATCAACATCGTCCAATGTGCGATCCGGTATCTCACCCAGAGGCCCATCAGGTGATGCGTCCTCGTCAGGAATATTTTCTGGAATATCTAGGAACTCATTTCCACTTTTTACACCACAGCCACCAATTAAGGACATGCCAAGCAAAAGTAAGATTACTTTTGAAATTGGGCTGACGTTTATTTTCAATTGTAAATACCATCCCATAAATATGTTCTCGAAATAAAGATCATGACTATACCTTCCCTCTAATTTTTCAATTAACGATTTAGCTGATTGAGCACCATTGTTCTTATTTTTCTTGCGTTAGATTCATCCATCGGACTCAGAATTCCAAGCGCATCTTCTGGAATGTGTGAATGACTATTTTCGTCATTTTCGAAAATGTAATAGTCAAGCATCTGCTTCCAAGCCTGTTTTTGATCATCTGGTAACTGCCTCATCGCCATAAGTGCATGATTCAAAACCGCAGAAGGATTTCCCATATATTTTGGGGATTCACGCCACCAATAGTTTACTAATACATTTAAATCATCAAAACTCTCGACATGGTGCCACCACATACTCGGTACGATAACCGCATCACCCGGTTCCAATTCAGCAACCAACGCATTTTTGAGAGCCTCTTTAAATCGAGGAAACTTTTTATAGTCAGGTTTTTTAAAATCCACTGTGCTAATGGGCTGCCCACCAGGGGCAAAGTCGATAGGTCCGGGATATAAATTTGCAACTTGGTCAGGAGGAAACAAGGTAAAAGTGCGTCTGCCAACGGCACAGCACGCTATGTTGCTAGGTAAATCAAAATGCGCTGATATACGACATTTGTTGCCTATCCAAATACTCGCAAGCACATCGTCTCTATCTAATACAATATTGTTATCCTCATTAAAACCCGGCAGCCATTTTTCAATCTCGGTTGACGCCATGTATAAAGTAGGTGCTGTTTTTTCGCTAGCATATTGTAAAATTCGACTCAAAAGATTATCCATACTGGTTGTTAGCGACTTAAAATTAAAGCCTGAAAAGTCTTCGTTGTAAAAAATACGCTGAGCAGTATCAGATTCGCCAATCACAATATTTACCGGTTGGTGGTTATAAAATTTGAGTAAATATTCAACTGCATCTGAAATTGATTTTTGAGAAATCTCAGTTAGCGGCCAATTTGAGATAAAATTTCNCAAGANAATTGGAGTTTGGGTATTTATGACNTCATCNGGCAGAGTTTGAGAGGAGTNATNNGATAACTCAGCTGCAAAATTTAGTGTCNNCATCATGCNGCCTCAGAATCTTTNNAGTGAATCAACCTTTTAAAATTCTNNAAGGAAGCGATCANCATATAAACNGCTTGGAGATAACCNGACGACANTAACTTTTGAATTACGTCTAAAGACAGGGAATTNAGTTTATTTTCAGCAATCGTATAAAATCCTCGTAAGGTGTTTTTACTGCCATCGCTCAAGCAAATTTCTAACGAAAAATCCTCTATCAAATCATTGGCCAAAAGAATTTCAATAAAATTTTTGCTATGTTGACGCCCCTGATATATGGCTTCCAAGACGTTTCGAATACCCTCAAGAAAACTACTGTTACCACCTTGNTCCAAAAATACCTTCTCTCCATCCGATCTGCTGACTCTAGGATGATCCATATCAATATGAATCATTGGCTCAGCATTCTGTAACCCAGCCTCTGGCGAAGGCTCTCCTATTAGNAAAGGCCCCTTTTGAAGCATTAGTGGGACGTATTGTGAACGCCAATTACCATCGACGAAAAATAGGTTTTCATTATCTTCAAATCCAAGGACTGCTGCACAATGGAATTGTCCAGTGTCTGGATCTTTACAAAAACAAATCGGAAATTCGGATTGCAGCTGACGAAATTCATTTGGAAACGCCAATACGGTCGGAGTATTATCTCCTAGATCCAGTGAGCGATCTGTAATGACCCTCAAATCCTTATGAGAAATATTATTTAACAGTTCATGGTTTGCCATTACTACAACTCGTACCTAATACCAAAATTGTATCTCGCATGACCAATTGCAAATTCCCTCAACTGATAGGTCGATCTCCCATGAATCCTNTGGTGNTCTTCNGTAAGGTTGATNCCCTCCAAGAAAATAGATAGTTGNTCATTTATCTCATAACTCATATTCATATCCAGTTGGTAATATTCTTCAACAAATAGTGGATCTCGAGATGCTGACGACAAGAACTGATCTCGCCAATTCAAAGCAAATCGCACTTGTAATCCATTCTTGTCATAGAANCCTACNAAGTTGGCGGTATCACTCATGCCAGGGACAACCCACTGCTCTTCATTGAGATTAATGTCATAATTTAGGTTTCCATCAACAATCGTATAATTTGCCTGAAAACCAAAACCGCTCTCACCAAAGCTGTGTTGGGCCATAACTTCCCAACCTTTTACTTGGGTCTCCCTTTGATTTATAGGGATAGTTACATCAAAAATAGCAATGGGATCTCCTGCAACTCCCGTGACAACAACCTCAACATCTTCCCCTTCACCCGTTACAACAACACCATCTTCGTTGGCAAAATTTTCCGCATAATATTCATTAAGATCTCCTACNTCATAATCAAATCGNGGNTCTCCACCNGTAAGATCTTGCACAGCTTGATTGTATAAATCACCATTAATNGGAGTGAATAAGTCCTTAAACAAAGGCTGATTTTCAAAAGTTTGATTCACAATGAAATTGTCAACGTCTTTAGACCAAAATCCTATCGAGGCATAACTTGCGTCGTCGTAATACCATTCGAGGGATACATCTATATTTTCTGACTCCATTGGAAGTAACTGCGGATTGCCTCGTCTTCCTCCTCCGCCATCTGGNCCGAGGTAATCAATGATTAATGCGCCTTTTAGATCGTTATACACAGGTCTTGTAACAGTCAAGCTGTAGGANGTTCGAAAAATTAGGTCATCGATCAATTCAATATCAAAGTCGAGACTAGGAAGGTACATGCTGTAGGCTCCATCAATTTCCGAAAATCCTTGCACAGTATTNCCCTGTTCATCTTTTTGTTGATACAAATTAAATCGGTTATCAACAATGCTCCATTCAACCCTGTCATAAAGTGGCACCAAGGCTTCAGAATGAACATCAGTCTCTTCATATCTCAAGCCATAATATAGATTTATTGGACGATCTCTGAAATCTCCAACCCAATGAGTTTGAAAGAATATTGCATTTGAAGTTTCAGTAGTAATTTCATCTAAATCAAAGTTATATGACGGGCAAAAACCNGTCAAACAAGGGCCTCCATCACCTACAACGTCACCGTGACTGCCATCTCTCAAAAGCTGCTCTGCACGATCTATCAGTTCTTGAAAATCCCAGGTGAAGAAATTCATCACTTGACGAGGATCATTACTCCCAGGAAGACTATCAAAAATACCCGCCATCGTATCGATTCTCAAAAGATCTGCTATATCACCTGGAGTACCAACACCACTCCATGCATTTCTTGCAACACCTTTAGATTGTCCTCTGTTCGCAACCTCCACCCTTGCAAATCCAAAGCTAATGCTATGCCCCTTATCAAAAAAATATTCCCCATCAAATTGAAATTGCTGAACATCCATTCTGTTATTAAAGCTCCCAAATGAACTTCCCGACAACTGCATATCATTGACATCAAGCTCACTGATTTCTGAAATCTGATTAAATGAATTTCGTTGCCCAAGCTGAACCTCCAAAATAGGCATTCCATCTGAACTNAAGTANCCCGAGGTGGTGATTCGATTGAGTGCTGCCACAGCCATTGAGCCGCCTGAACCATGCTTACTATTAGGTTTGGCCTCTCCACTTGAATCGTGATANTCAAAATTAAGAACTAAGTTATCTGAGACTAGCCACTCCATATTTGCGCCTAGTGATTTATTCTCGTCCACAGTCGCATAGAGACCTACACCTTGCAGATTATCAGCTGCGCATCCAACTTGCCGGTACATTATTGGAGACCAAATGTTGCCTTCATTCACCCATTCACTCTCGCGAGTCGCACAACCTGGATCGAACCAGGCAGATAAATCCTGATGTTGAGTGTTCATCTGATTCTCTGCATACGTGTAATCAACAGTTCCAGTTANGCTCTCNANAGGACGCCATTGNAATGTTAATTGTCCNTTTATTCTTTCTCTNCGAAAATCATCAAGATTGTATTGAATNTTGGTTGGNATAGCGTAGATACCATCGACCACTTCATCTGGAAAGCCCAGTGCAGAGGNATCTCCAACAGCGATAGATCCCCACTCTGCGTCAGCAGAATTATTATCTATCTCATCTTGGGTAACAAAATTTCTNCNCATGAAATTTTGAGTGGTNACAGATTGGNCTCCACCATCTCGTTCCTGACTACTCACAGACAGCGCAATACCAAATTTGTCATCAGTAAACGTTTTGCTAAATAAACCCGCAAACTCAGGATTTACCGAATTACCTGCTCTTGTTCCTGGGTCATGCACGCCCTTAGCACTGAATACTGCCTTTGTGCCAGGCATTTCAAGAGGTTTGCTCGTTTTTACATTTACTACAGCGCCTATGCCCCCCGTCGCTACATTTGCTCTTCCCGATTTATAAACTTCAACTGCTGAAATACCTTCTGAGGCTATATTTCCAAAATCGAATGACCTACCACCATTCGTCGGCATTTGTCGTCCATTAAAACTTACAATGTTAAAATCAGGACCAAATCCTCTCACTGTAATTTTCGATCCTTCTCCTCTATCTCGCTCTATCGCAACTCCTGTAATTCGTTGTAGTGATTCCGCTAAATTAGAGTCAGGGAATTTGCCAATATCCTCAGCTGAAATCCCATCGACTACACCTTTAGAATCTCTTTTAATATCCATTGAACGTTGAAGACTTGCACGGATTCCAGTTACAACAACTTCATCAATTTGAGCAGGATCATACTGATTCTCGAGCACATCTTGAGCCGGAATTGAAGTGGCGGTAATCGCGCTAATGCTTGCAGCTAATATTTTCTTTCTATATTTAAATGCTTGATTCATCTAAATGTAATCATCNTATNTATTTTTAAATNTTTAACGTCGAGTTAATNTAATCCAATTAATATTNATNGCTCCACCCAAAAAGTCTANNCGCATTANTTGCTCTCCNGCNNANANATCAACCTCNGCACTTTGNGTGATCCAACTCTGCCANTCTCCAGTTGAGAGNAGGNTCTGCGTATCAACAACCACGCCNCCGATAGTNTTCGTAAAACCAAAGGAGTCAACNGCACTNGCCAAACGATATTCGATTAAGTAAGTTCCGTCTGATGGAATATTAATTGTGTACTCAACCCAATCACCCTCGTCAATGTAGCCAATATTTTGTCCNCCACCATCATCTGTAGTATCTTCGAGAGAAATACCGCTTTCATCATCATAATCTTCAGCTTCAATGAAAATCTCTGTTATAGGCGGTTGAAGTTCAAACCAGTTTAAATTCACTCCACTATCAATAAAGTCNATCCGCAAGGTATATAAACCAACTACTAGATCAAAAGTTGATGAGGTTATAGTCGTCCAGTTTTGCCAATCACCAGTATCTGGAATAGTCTGATTATCAACAACCTCCCCATCGATACTTACNTCAAATCCTTGGCTTCCTCCTAAGCTAGCAACGCGATAATCGATGCTGTAAGGACCTATTCCAGGAGCTGAAATAGTATATACAAGGTAATCTCCAGCATTAACAAACGCAACGTTTTGTCCTCCTCCCTCATCAAGAGTATCTTCCAATCCGGTACCTGAAGCTGAAATATAATCCTCAGCCTCATATCTGATTGGATCAGCTTTTGGATTCGCGGCAGACTGCAATGCAAATGGACCCTGAACGCAACTCTCAGAATTTATACAGCTTATATTAATATTATCTAAATAAAAGTTTGCCTCTCCCTCGATTAATAAATGCATCAACGAGGTAACTCTCTGCATGTCAATTTCATTACCTGCGCCTGATTCAGTGAAAGAGTTATCCGAAAACTCATGCATTGGAATTGAAAAGGTCACCCATTCGCCCGAATCAATGTCTGCAAAATTGAATTCCTTGGATCCAGAGCCAGAATCCTCCGACATCATACTGACTGTTAACGAATTGGCGCTGGACTTTTTACTCACTAGATATAGATCAAAATTCAAAGTTGGGTTATAGCCAATTATTTCAGACGGATTTAAATCAATGGANAGACCGGTAGTTCCCGATCCCGAAGTGACATCCATGACATTATGTATTTCTGTCTCCCCAATATCTGTTACCTCAACATTTAAGGATCCGATAATATTTAAAATCAGCTCTCTTATTTCGTCAGTGTAGTGCCAGGATAATGGGTTAAGATCTGAGATCTTTGCTCCTGTGACTTGATCATAGTAACCGCCGCTATATGCTTGAGTTTCGATCAGTCCCAAAGTCTCTATTCGATCAGACGCAAGTTTGCTGACCTTTGTTTTTTCAGCAGAAGCACACTCCTCCACTGAGGGCTCCACCATGGGATCACAACTCCAGACTCTCACATAGTCAACGACTAAGTTTTTTCCTGGATCCAAAAACTTGTTACTTGTTTCAAAAATAATTTTCATCGATTGGTTGAATGGACCATCATTATCAATAAGAACTCCGTCACCAGTCGAAGAATAAGCCCACGTGTGAAGAGTATTTATCGTATGAACATGAGATCCATCGATATACCATCTTATTTCATCTAATCCCCACTCGATGGCAAATGTGTGAAATTCCTCAGATATTGTTTCTGTGACCTCATCATTCATTATGACCGCATTGAATAANCCAAAACCGTACTTTGCTCCTGCCATCAAACTAGTTGATCGCGATCCGTATGCTTGTAATTGGTTGTCCCCATCGTAAACGTCAGAGTGAGGGACTAATNTTACAGTTGATAAAAAATCTAAAGCATGGGATGACTTTAATTTGATCTCAAACCGTCCAAGCATGAAGATCTCATTGCTTTCCACTCGACCCTCAGATTCTGAGTCTGAACCCACATAGAGATTTCCTGATCCAACCGAAGCGTTTTGACTTGTCCACAACAAATTATCTAGAGAGTCACCATTAAACTCGTCACTCCAAACTAATTCCCAGCCATACTCCTCTACAAATTCGAAATCATTCTCTACATTGATTGTTAAAGATGCGCTATCTGACTCTCCCGAGACTGAGTCAGTAACGTTATATGTAACACTATCGTTGCCAAAAAAATCTGGATAAGGCGTGTAAACAAAGGTGCCATCAGAATTAAAATTTAANTCTCCATTTAACATGGAGGCACCAGCGGCCAAAGCGAAAGTGAGATTTTCTCCAATATCATTGGAACTAACATCTCCCTCTAAAGGACCACCGTCTTCAACAGTCTCGAAAACGTCACCAACAGCAAAGATAGTTCTAACGACATTTTGATCTCCGTCTCCTGCTGTCCCACCACCACAATTAGATAAGAACAAAGACAGAATGATTCCTGGGACAATAATTAATAATTTTCGAATCATGAAATTCCAGTGTAGGGTCAAATTTAAGTTATTTAAATAGGTTTTCTTAAGGCTTTTTTAAGCTCTCTAACAGGTCGCAAAGTGTATATTACTTTATCGAAAAAATCTTAATTAAAACTCATAAAAAAACTCAATATTAATAAACAAGAGTCTGCATGGCTCTGGCCGGAATATTCAAGTCAATCTGTTCGTCTTCAAGGAAAAAACTATAATCAATTGGTTCATCAGATTTATTCATCACTATTGTAGCCATCGTCCCATCTTTATTTAGAAAAGATGTCGCTAGCACTACATTTCTACTCACACTTGTACTTATTCGCACTGATCCGGGACTGACAAATTTCGAAAAATGACCGATGTAGTAATAGGTTGGCGTGTATATTAACTCTCCCGTTGAAGTATCCCCATGGATNGGCGCAAAGCAAAAATTAGAAACATGGTTAGGCCCTCCTGTTTGATCTAATAATAAGTTCCAATCAGTCCATCCAACAGTACCTCTATTAAAATCTCGAATCATTGAAAATCCATATCTTTCAGCATTTGGCCAATGCTGATATTTTTCAGGNGAGAAATTTTCTACCGTGCCCTCTGTAAAGAGAATTGGCTTATCAGGATAAGATGCATTTACCAGGCCCAAGTTTTCGTGCATGTTTTCAAAGCCATCACANTGCGGNTAACACTCGGTGTACCAAGTCTCATACCAGTGGTAACCAATACCCCATGCATATTTTGATGCCTCAGGNTCTCCAAATATGACATTTGCTCTATGAGCCATAAGATCTCTATTGTGATCCCAGACAACAATATTTTTATCGCCATAACCACTCTTTTCCATGACAGGACCAAGATGATTTTTCAGAAAATCTCGCTCTTCCTCAGCGGTATAAATCATCGACTCCCATCGTTGAACCGCCATCGGTTCATTCTGGATAGAAATTCCCCAGATAGGCATACCCTCAGCCTCATATGCTTCGATGAATTTNACATAATATCTAGCCCAAGCATCATAAAANTCAGGTAATAATTTCCCTCCCTTTAACATGCTTTTATTTGACTTCATAAAAGCAGGAGCACTCCAAGGGCTCGCATATAAAAGCAGTTCACCGCCAGCTGCTTCAGTTGCTCGNTTGATTAAAGGNATTCTATACTGTTTATCTTTATCTACCGAGAAAGAATCTAGTGAGGCATCACCCTCATCTACGTATGTAAAACTTTCACTACTAAAATCTGCGCTGTGAATGGTGGTGCGCGTTAAGGTGTAACCGATGCCCTTCTCTTTATCGAAATATGCCTTTAAAAATTCTTCTTGTTTTTCCTCAGGCATCTTTGCAAAAACTTCAGCTGAAGCATCNGTTATCGAGCCACCAAAACCTAGAATCTCTTGAAACTTTTTTTCTGGATTAACAAANATTGAATTAACGGTCTCCGNAGGCTGAGAACCNGCAGAGAAANTCGCTGAGTTGGTTAATGTCAACCTCAAATCAGTGTCTTTAGCAGTTGTGTAGACCTTGAGCATTTTTACCTCTTTGTCGAATTTGGATGTGTCCAGTACTGGAGTTTGTTCTTTTGACTCGGAACAACCAAAAGAAGTTAATAAAAAAATGGTTAAAAAACTAAACGAAGATTTCATCTAAAATTTCCAAAATTAAGAGTAATTAAGTCAGCGGATTATAACTAACTTTTCCACGGAGTCGATGCTCTGATGAACCAATATTTTGATTGGCATGTCTATTGCTTCGTTTAACCTGGGGCAAAATTACATAATGGAGATCTAAATTATATCAAATTGGGATCAATATAAATCTACCGATTTTTATGATGAACTTATAAGTTCTAATGGGAATGCTAGGACAAAAGCTAGAGCAGTGGTCAACCTACTCTCTCATATGCCTAGTAGTGAGATGCGTGCACGAAAGACTGCTGCCGACCTTGCAATACGAGATATGGGTGTCAGCTTCACTGTGTACTCATCAGAGCGCAACATAGACAGAGCCTGGCCCTTTGACATCATCCCTCGAATCATTTCTGCGAAAGAGTGGGATCGAGTAACTCTTGGCTTACAACAACGAATCAAAGCTTTAAATATATTTATACAAGATATTTATAACGATAGACTAATTATAAAAGAAGGAATAATACCTAAAGCACTAATTGATAATTCTCCGAATTACAAACCGCAATGCTGCGGAATTACTCCTCCACATGGTGCATGGNCAAACATTTGTGGCACCGACCTGGTGCGTCACTCAGATGGAAAATTTTATGTTTTAGAAGACAACCTGCGCGTTCCTTCCGGAGTCTCTTACATGCTTGAAAATAGAGAGGTAACGCGNCGAGTTCTNCCTGAAATGTTCCAAAACTACAGCATCATGCCTNTTGATGATTATCCATCAAAACTTTANGAAACACTTACATCACTATCACCTCGAAAAATAAAAAAACCTTGTATCGCTGTATTAACNCCNGGAGTTTTCAACTCTGCGTATTTTGAACATGCATTTCTTGCCAGAAGTATGGGGGTGCAATTAGTAGAGGGCAGAGATTTATTTGTAAGTAAAAATAACATCTTATATATGAAAACTATTGATGGCCCTGTGAGAGTTGATGTTTTATACCGAAGGATTGACGAAGAATTCATGGATCCCGAGGTTTTTAGATCTGACTCAATTTTAGGTGTGCCTGGTTTGATGCGAGCATGGAAATCCAAAAATCTGTCGATTGCTAATGCTCCTGGCAGCGGAGTCGCGGATGATAAGGCAATTTACAGCTATGTCCCGAAAATGATTAACTTTTATTTAAATGAAACTCCTATCATCTCCAGCGTGAAAACTTATCTATGCGCTAATGAACAAGACAAAGATTTTGTTCTATCTAACATGCATCATCTTGTTGTGAAGCCAGTAAATGAGTCGGGAGGATATGGACTTTTGGTGGGNCCAAAGGCCTCACAAACCGAGTTAAAAAAGTTCAAACATCTTATCAATGAAAATCCCTCAAACTATATTGCACAGCCAACTCTGAAACTATCAACTGCACCAACATACATAGATGAATCAATCGAAGCGAGACATTTAGATCTTAGGCCATTTATTCTTCAAGGCTCTAAGACATGGGTTACACCAGGNGGACTAACTCGAGTTGCACTAACAAAAGGATCACTGGTGGTTAACTCATCTCAAGGTGGCGGCAGTAAGGATACTTGGATTGTGGAGAATCTAAATTGATCATGTTATCCCGAGTGGCATATCAGTTATATTGGATGGCAAGATACCTCGAGCGTGCAGAGGATATGGCTCGTACAGTAAATGTTTATACACATTTTATGATGGACCTGCCGAAAGGTGCAGAAATTGATTGGNATGTTTTAATAAATATCACTGAAAATTTAACACAACCAACTCAGTCTAAGCGCAAGATTTCAGAGCAAAGCGCATTGAGATACGTAATTTCATCGCCTAAAAATCCCGCAAGTATAATTTCATCTATAAAGTGTGCTCGTGAGAATGTCAGAACGAGCAGAAATATGCTCCCATCTGAAGTATGGGAAATAATAAATGAGCTGCAAAACTATGTTGATGAAAAAGCTGAAAAATCAGTGAACAGAAGAAATCGGTTCGAATTTTTATCTCATATCACAGAAAAATGTCAGCTTCTAAATGGTCATATAATGACTACTTTATGCAGAGATCATACTTATAAATTTATTAAACTCGGCCATCTAATAGAGCGAGCAGATATTACTAATAGAGTAATAAAATCGTCTGCTGCTGCCGTTTCAAAAAGAAAGTCTAAGAATACAACTTTTGACTCCTTGTTGTGGGCAAACATTCTTCAAGCTACATCAACCNTAGGAACATACAGACAAATTATTGGCCCTATGATTGATGGACATACTGTCATCGATTTTTTGTACAAAAATAGAGACCTTCCCAGATCAATTATTTTTTGCATCCATGGAATTTTGAGAGATCTGAGATCTTTTACCGATAACAAAAAAATTCTGAACTTGGCNACAAAGATACAGACAAGACTTTTAAGATTCGATGTCAGGGGAATGGCTTTTGAGGATTTTGANGATTTCACAACCGATCTTCAGAACAAAATTGATACACTAGACACCATGGTTTATGAAATCTTATTTGATGAGGGCCATGTGTGAAAAATTTTAAATGCTCATGCGGAGGTGCTAT
Source organism: Porticoccaceae bacterium (assembly GCA_002710745.1). Lineage (GTDB taxonomy): Bacteria > Pseudomonadota > Gammaproteobacteria > Pseudomonadales > Porticoccaceae > AAA300-D14. Next base: position 3,370 of record PALW01000018.1, on the reverse strand, counting down.
TTTCTTCGAAGACACAATCTGTAAGTGTTGTGAATTCACTCTTGGCTTTGANATTAATTCAATGCAAATGCNTTGTGTNCAAGAAGATGGCCAAAACTTAGTAGATATAAAATCAAGAAAAACTTACAAAAAATGTAAAAATTGGAGTGAATTTAATGTTTGTAACTGGCTTATTGAAAGTGAGTCAGAAAATGAACTTTGCTTCGGATGTCAATTCAATCGCACAGTTCCAAATCAATCTTTAGAGAATATCCCTGCAAATAATTTGCGTTGGTTAAGACTGGAGCAAGCTAAAAAGCGTTTGTTATTCTCTCTTATGCAAATGCAATTGCCTTTAGAAAATGGATGGAACTCAAATTCCAAAGGATTATTATTCGACTTCATCGAAAGCCTCGATGACAAAATAGTAACAACCGGATATACAAATGGGGTGATAACTATCAACTCTATAGAAGCTGATCATGTAGCAAGGGTAAGCACAAAATATGCTCTTAATGAACGATATCGAACTATTATCGGACATCTACGTCATGAAACCGGCCATTACTATCTTGACAAATTTAAATTACCAAAAAATTTAAAAGAAAAAATCAGTTCGAAATTCGGAGATTTNTTTGAATCCGGCGGTAATACCTATAATGAAGCCCTGCAGCTGTATTATGCAAATGGCCCTAAANAAAATTGGGAACAAAATTATATTTCTGCATACGCAAGTGCACATCCTATAGAAGATTGGGCAGAATCGTGGAGTCACTATTTGTTAATCATAGATGCACTTGAAACACTTGAAGAAGAGGGATATATCAAAGATTCTTTAAACTCTCTGAATGTTTATCAAAAACTGGAAAAATGGGAGTCTCTCTCTTTCGGCATTAATCAAATCACTCGAAGTTTAGGAATGCAGGACGCATATCCATTTTCACTGTGCGAAAGCGTGAGAGAAAAAATTGCAGTGGTATCAGAATTTATTCATTCGCTGTCTTCTGGAGAAACGTTTCTCAAGCAAGACAATGANCGCTTTCATGGNGAGTCCACCATAAATTGAGACTTTGNTCTGGTTAGTAATGCTATAAGTANNCTAGTTTNGTTATAAAAACTGCACCTAAAAACCAAGCACCCGNAGAAATATTTTTTACCTGACCNGATGCTATTTTCAAAATAATATATGAAAGAAATCCAAGTGCAATACCATTTGCGATAGAAAAAGTTAGTGGAATCATTACAATTATGATCAGAGCTGGCAATAACTCAGATGCATCTGCCCAATCTAACTTTTCCATCCCTCCCAACATCAATATTGCAACATATATTAAAGCACCTGAAGTTGCATATGCTGGCACCATTGATGCTAATGGTGAGAAGAAAATAGCGATAACGAAAAAAACTCCGACTACCACTGCAGTGAGACCAGTCCGTCCACCGGCCTCTACTCCAGCGGAACTCTCAACATAGCTCGTCACGGGCGCACAACCAAAAAAAGCACCAAATATACTTGAGGAGCTATCTGCTTTTAAAGCTTTGTCTAAGTTTTTAACCTCGCCCGAGGCATCTAAGAGTTTTGCTCTACTCGCTACTCCCAATAAAGTCCCGGCAGTATCAAAAAGATTTACAAATAAAAATGATGCGATAACTGAAATCATGGCAATGTCTAATGCACCAAGAATATCCAGTTGCAAGAAAGTACTGCTGACTTCGGGCGGATAGGCAAGAACACCTTTATACTCGACCAANCCCAAACTCAAAGATATTAACGTTACNGACAAAACACCAATAATAATTGCTCCTGGCACATTTCTTACNGAGAGCGCTGCTATTAACAAAAAACCCAATGCTGCCAATAAAGTTTCAGGATTAGTCAAATCTCCCATACTGACAAAAGTNGCGCCATTNGAAATAATTATCCCTCCACTTTTCAAACCTATAAAACCAATAAAAAGGCCAACTCCTGCCCCCATAGCGATCCTCAAATTAAGAGGAATACTATCTAACATCCACTTTCGCATAGGCGTGATGCTCATGAAAAAAAACAATAGCCCGGCGATTAAAACTGCTCCAAGCGCCACCTGCCATGAATATCCCATTTCTCCCACAACGGTATATGTAAAAAAAGCATTTAAACCCATACCAGGAGCAAGACCCACTGGCCAATTTGCAAATAATCCCATAACAAAACATGCGAGCGCTGCTGCTAAGCAGGTTCCTACGAAACTTGCACCATAATCCATACCACTAGCAGCCATTAATTGCGGATTCACAAAAATAATGTAGGCCATGGTTATAAAAGTTGTAGCTCCTGCAACAATTTCTTGATTGAGGTTTGTATGATTTTCGTCGAAATTAAAAAATTTTCTTAAAAAAAGTTTCATCTGTCTTCCAAAATTGAGCTTTTTAGATTAAGTTATCACTACTGGGGTGAATAGCATATCATACGTCTTATAAAATTTATTACGCGAAAGTGTAGTTGGCAACGTATTTGCAAAAGAAATATTAAATCGTTGAAAAAGCGGTATTTTCTCGATGTGTTGCACCATTAAAGGGCGTCCCGGTGCACTAAAATTATAAAGCGCGCATTGTAAGTGCATTAACGTTAATCAAACTTTTATTAGGTCACAAGATGAAAATAAAAACAGTCACTAAAAACCTCCTTTCTTTAGCAATCAGCGTGCTGATTTGTGGCAATGTTGCAGCTCAAGACAATAAACTAGTGTTTGAAGAAGTAATGGTTACAGCTGAAAAGCGAAGTGAGAGNTTGCAAGATATCTCTCAAGCTATTACTGCTTTGAGCGACTCTGATATTGAAGATAAAAATATTAATTCATTTGTAGATTTAAGTGCAATTGTTCCAGGCGTGACCGTTGCTAAAAATGAAGGATACAAAACAGTTATTTCAATCCGTGGTGTTGGTAATGAAACCAACCAGAATGCAATCGCTGCACCATCTGTCGCTTTTCATATGGATGGTATTTTTGTGGCATCACCATTTGCATTGCAAACTGATTTTATTGATGTTGAAAGAATAGAGGTTTTAAGAGGACCTCAAGGTACACTTTTTGGGCAAAACTCGACTGGTGGTGCTATCAATGTGATCAGTAAAAAACCATCTACCGATAGTTTTAGTGCAAAAGCAGACTTAACACTTGGAAACTATGGGTTAACTAAGTACAGAGTTGCTAGTAATGTTCCTGTCAGCGAAAAAGTTGCTACAAGATTTTCTTTCTCATCCACTGAAAGCGACGGTTTCTCAACTAATGTTTTTACCGGGCAAGATTTAGATGATACAAATAACACAAGTGTAAGAAGTGACTGGCTTATAGAGCTTGATGATGCTTCTAGCCTAAGAATTTTTGGACAATATTTTGAAGTTGATAGA
>PALW01000017.1 GCA_002710745.1 Porticoccaceae bacterium | reverse complement strand
ATTAATCCTCAAAAGCGTGCTTATGTTCGTAGGATTGAGTTTAGAGGAAATACTAAGACAGCTGATCCGGTTCTCCGACGTGAAATGCGGCAAATGGAAGGGGGATCTGCAAATAATGCGCTCATTGAACTATCAAAAGTTAGGCTCGAGCGAATAGGATTTTTTAAAGAAGTTGGCGTTGAGACTATTCCAGTTAGCGGCACTGACGATCAAATTGACGTGGTATACTCAGTTGAGGAACAACCATCGGGATCAGTAGGTGCGAATCTTGGGTATTCTCAGGGCTATGGCTTGATGTTAGGGGCGAATCTAACGGAGAATAACTTCCTGGGTACGGGTAAACAAGTTGGGATTGGTATTAATAAAAGCACATACCAGTCTTCATTAAATTTTAGTTATACCGAACCTTACTTTACTGCTGATGGCGTTAGCGCAGGTTATAGTATCTATGCTCGAGAAACGGATTACAGTCGACTCCGGTTACAACCATTTTCCCAGAATACGAAAGGCGCGAGTTTGAATTGGAGCTATCCGATATCGGAAATTCAAAGAATTGGGTTTGGGCTTGGTTATGAGTACCTTGAATTAAATCTTGGTGATTATGTTAGTTCACAGGTTATAGAAGACTTTGTTTCAGCGAATGGAAATTGGTTCAGATCAGTTAATTTTAATCTGAATTGGGTAAAATCTACTCTCAACCGCGGCATATTTGCGACTCGAGGTACCTCTCAGAGACTTGGACTAGATTTATCAATGCCCGGTTCTGGGCTGGAGTACTACAAAATCACATATAAAGGCTCTCATTTAAGGGGTCTCACAAAGCAGTTAACTCTGAAGCTTAACGCTGATCTTGGATATGGTGAGAGCTATGGGGACACCACACAAATGCCATTTTTTAAGAATTTTTACAGCGGTGGCTTAGGATCGGTAAGAGGCTATAAAAAATATACCCTGGGACCTAGAAACACTCCGGTTGGAGGATATTCATACAGCAGACCTGTTGGCGGAAATGTTCAGGTAGTTTTGGGCGCAGAGGTTATTTTTCCACTGCCATTTGTAAAAGATCAAAGATCTATCCAATCATCTATTTTTCTTGATGCAGGCAATATTTTTAATACAAAATGTGGCAATATACAGATAAACTGCTTTGACATAAAAGAGGGTGAGCTTCGTTATTCAGTAGGATTAGGAGCTACATGGTTGAGTGGCTTTGGGCCGATTACATTCAGTGTAGCAAAACCACTGAATTCTCAACCAGGAGACGAAACGGAAGCCTTTCAATTTTCTTTAGGCAATCAATTTTAATTAAATTTGGAGATAACAAGTGAGATATATAAAAATTATAACGATTTTGTGGTTAAGTGTTGCGTCTCTATTTGCATATGGCGAAGACAAGATAGCAGTTATAGATATGCAACAGGCAATGTTTGCATCTCAATACGCTCAAGATGTTGCAAAGGATGCATCCGAGAGCGCTGATTTTGTTGCACTTAGAGCAAAGGCCGAAAGTAGTGCTGCAGATTTGCAAACAATGGCAAAAGAAGCCGAGACTAAGAGATTGACTTGGTCGACTGAGGAAGCAGCAGAACATCAGAAAAAGATGTCTTATGCCAAAGCAGACTATGATTTGGCTGTTCAAAAAATTCAAGGTGAACAGCAGCAGTTGCAACAAAAGATTATGCAAGAGTTATCTCCTCAATTTCAAGAGGCTCTTAGCGAAGTTGCAAACAGTGAGGGTATCACGCTACTTCTCAGGCGCGAGTCTGTGATAATCGCAAATCCCAAAAATGATCTCACAGCAAAAGTGGTTGATAAGCTAAATCAAATCACTCAGAAGGAGTAATTCTTTTACTGATGAGAACTAGTTTCACTGTAGAAGAAATTGCTAAATTTTTGGATGCGGAGATACGCGGCTCCTCAGTCAAATCTTTGAAGGGGATTAATTCGCTGAAGGATGCAAAAAAAGGCGATCTTTCCTTTCTAGCCAATAAAAATTACAGTGCACTACTCAACGAAACTGAGGCCTCTTTTGTTATTTTGTCTCAGGCAGATGCCGGTAAATACGATGGAGACTGTTTGGTCGTCAAGGATCCGTATCTTGCCTATGCCAGAATTTCACACTGGTTTGCAGCAGCTCGAAAAACCAACAAAAAAGTGTCTGGTGAACCCGCGATAATTCCTACTTCTGTTCAAATAGGCGCTAATACCTCCATTGGGTTGAACTCTGTTATCGGTGAAGACTCAACAATCGGTTCTAATGTTTCAATTGGCGAGAATGTCACGATAGGTGAAAAGGCACAAATATTTCCCAATGTTTCAATTTATAACGACGTTGTTATAGGTAAAAATGCAGTCATTCATAGTAATTCTGTTATTGGTTCAGATGGTTTTGGGATGGCTCGGCGTGATGATGGTTCATGGGAAAAGATTGCCCAATTGGGTAGTGTATCTATTGGAGATCATGTAGAAATTGGAGCCTGCTGCACCATAGACAGAGGTGCATTATCTGATACCAAGATTCATTCCGGAGTCAAGATGGATAATCACATACAGATCGCGCATAACGCGATAATAGGGGAAAATACCGTTATGGCAGCTTATTGCGGGGTAGCTGGAAGTTCTGTCATTGGGAAAAACTGTATTTTTGCCGGGGATGTTTGTGTGGTTGGTCATGTAAAGGTGTGCGACAATGTAATGGTAACTGCCAGAACTTTAGTTACAAAATCTATCAAAGAGCCGGGATCATACTCATCCGGTACGACGCCATTAATGAACACTCAAAATTGGAGAAGAAATACTGCAAGATTCAGCCAATTGGATTCAATGGCTCGGAGCATCGTTGAGTTGAAGAAGTCTAGTAAACTAATAAAACACTAAGGTTCAAAATGGATATTTCTAAAATTATGTCCCTGCTGCCGCATCGGTATCCGATGTTGTTGGTAGATAGAGTTACTGAGTTAATCCCGTTNGAGAGTATTATTGCGTATAAAAATATCACGGTTAACGAAGATGTATTTAATGGTCACTTCCCNTCAAANCCNATTTTNCCTGGTGTGATGACAATTGAGGCATTNGCTCAGGTCTCGGGGCTCCTCGGTTTTGCATCAACCGAAACTACAGGTNCNGACGGTAAANTATACTTATTTGCNGGTGTAGACAATGTAAGATTTAAAAAACCTGTTATCCCAGGTGATAAATTAATCTTAAAGTCAGCGGTAATGACGGTGAAAAGAAACATTTGGCGCTTTGATNCTCAAGCCATTGTCGATGATGAAGTTGTGTGNAAAGCAGAACTNTTATGTGCATATGTAGATGCGGAAAATAATCCATGATACATCCTAGCTCAGTTATNCATGAGTCTGCGNTANTAGGTGATAANGTTACNGTCGGACCNTGGACATATATTGGTGAGAATGTAGAGATTGGAAATGAAACTCAAATATCTTCGCATGTAGTGATAAAACGTGATACAAAAATAGGCCACTCAAATACGATATTTCAATTTGCTACGATTGGTGACGATACTCCAGATTTAAAGTACCAGGGTGAAGACACGCTTTTAGTTATTGGTGATAAAAACATAATAAGAGAAGGGGTGACGATACACAGAGGCACTATTCAAGATAAAGCTGTCACTTCTATCGGAAATAACAACCTATTTATGGCTTACTCTCATATTGGTCATGACTGCAAGGTTGGGAACCATGTAATCATGACGAATAATGCAGCTATATCTGGACANGTTACGGTGGGCGATTGGGCTATACTTTCGGGATTTGCCGCGGTGCATCAGTATGTTAGTTTGGGTGCACATTGTTTTATCGGGCCAACTGCATTCGTATATCATGATGTACCTGCGTATGTAACTGTATCTGGAAATCCAGCTGAGCCAAGAACAATAAATAGAGAGGGATTAAAGCGCCGAGGATTTTCTTCCGATGATATTGCACTAGTTAATAAAGCATATAAGATCCTTTATAGAAGAGGTTTGCAACTCGAAGAGGCAAAGCAAGCGATAAGTGCGCTTGGGAGTGAGACGATACTTGATATTTTTCTTAAATCTATTGAATGTTCAACACGCGGAATTATCCGNTGATTAATGAGTGAAAAAAGTCCAGTCATTGCGATCGTAGCNGGNGAAAAGTCTGGAGACATNCTNGGNGCAGATCTNATTAGAAATCTNNGNTNCCTTTATCCTAATGCTNTCTTTGAGGGTATNGGTGGTGNCGAGATGATNTCNGANGGNTTTAANTCNATNNTTNCNNTGGANCGNCTNTCNGTTATGGGNTTTATAGANCCTCTTAAGCGNATTTCTGANCTTATAAATCATCNAAAGNTAATAATAAATCGTTATCTNAANGANAAGCCNCTTTNTTTCGTTGGTATTGACTCTCCAGATTTCAATTCCAAAATTGAATTGAAATTGAAGCTTGGAGGCATAAAAACTGTTCATTATGTTAGCCCTTCGGTTTGGGCATGGAGAAGTTGGAGAATAAAAAGTATAAAGAAAAGTATTGATCTAATGCTTACACTATTTCCATTTGAAAATAATATATATGAAGAAAATAAGATCCCAGTTCAAAACGTTGGACATCCATTAGCAAAAAAACTTTGTAGCAATGGAGTAGCGGCGAGTAATGAATCTAATCTGAGGGATAAAGACAAAATAACAATATGCCTCATGCCAGGCAGTAGGTCTGAGGAAGTAAAGAATCTCGCGCGTATCTTTCTTAACGCTGTTGAAGAACTAATGAAACTAACTAACAAACAGATTAATATTCTAATTCCCGCAGCGAACAGTGAACGCCTCGAACAGCTAACCAATATTTGCAACGATTTTGTCAGTTTGAGCTGTAGTCTCTTTGATGGCGATTCTCATNATCTAATGAGACAATCTGATATTGTTTTATTAGCCTCTGGAACTACTGCATTAGAAGCAATGCTTCTTAACAAGCCAATGGTTGTGGCGTACANATTACATTGGCTTACATATTTGGTTGCAAAGCCCTTCATTAAAACGAAATATGTATCTATACCTAATTTGTTGGCACAAGAGATGCTGGTGCCCGAACTATTGCAGGATCAGGCCACCTCGGATTCAATTGCAGAGGCACTAAGAAAGGTGATATATGATACAGATATCCAGCAACTTCAAACAACTTTTCATAATCTAAGTAACCTGCTGATTAAAGACTCCGGGAAGTTAAGTGCTTTGAGAATAAAAGAATTACTAGATTAAAAATTTAGAGAGTTAATAAATGTTGACTGCGGGCGTAGATGAGGTTGGAAGAGGTTGTTTGGCAGGAGAAGTGGTATCAGCTGCAGTAATCTTACCGTCTAATCATGGCATCTCGGGGTTAAATGATTCTAAAAAACTTAGAAAACATCAAAGAGAAGCTATCTTTTCAGAAATAGTAGAAAAATGCATTTGTTTTTCGATTGGCAAAGCTTCCGTAGGTGAAATTGATCGTTTAAACATACTTCAAGCAACAATGCTTTCGATGAAGAGGGCTGTTGCTGGGTTAAAATTTGAGCCAGAATTTGTGCTGGTTGATGGAAATAAACTGCCTAAATGGAAATATAAAAGTAGAGCTGTCATCAATGGTGATAGTTTAATTGAAGAGATTTCAGCAGCGTCAATTCTTGCAAAAGTTACTAGAGATAAAGATATGTGCTCTCTTGACTTGTTGCTTCCTGGTTATGGATTTTCAAAAAATAAGGGTTATGGGACTCCTCAACATCTTGAGGCATTGGTTCGAAATGGAGTTACAGTAAGTCATAGAAAAACGTTTTCACCTATTCGTGAGTTAATCTTCGACAGGCAAGAAAAACTTTTTTAACTTCTATCCAACAAAACTTGATGTTTAAAGATAGAATAGGAAATACGATCCAATAATAATAATCCTATCAACAATAAGTTTATGCACTGTAGAATATGTCGATATGATTTGAGGAGTTTCAAATGATGTATGCAGAAATTTGTGGTTGGGGGAGCTATGTTCCACCGATGATTATGTCAAATGATGACATTAGTAAAATTGTAGATACTAGTGATGAGTGGATATATTCAAGATCTGGTATTAAAAGACGACATTATTCTCATGTGTCAACTGGAGAGATGGCTTGGTTGGCTTGCGAAAGAGCCTTAGCGTCTAGTGGCCAAGAGGCAAGCGACATAGATTTAATCATACTTGGATCGACTTCACCTGAAGAATACTGCCCAAACACCGCTAGCCTAATTAAAAATAAACTTGGAGCGACCAAAGCGGCTGCTTTCGATTTGAACTCAGCTTGTACGAGTTGGTTTTATGGATTAAATGTGGCATCAGACATGATCAAAGCTGGTTCTATCCGGTCTGCTTTAGTTATAGGTTCAGAGAGAATATCTCTCGCCATGGACTGGCAAAAAAGGGAATCTTGTGTTTTGTTTGGAGATGGAGCAGGAGCGGTAGTATTAAGAGCCACTGATGAACCAGTTGGACTAATGAGAGCATTTATGAGCTGTGTTCCAGATACTCGAGAATGCTTGCATCTTCCAAGTTGGGGATTGTCTCCGCTTCACTTTACTGACGAGATCTTTGTTTCATTGAACTTCGAGGGCCAAGAGGTTTTTAAAAATGCTGTTAAAGGAATGGCTGATGCTATCGAAACTGTACTTCAGTCCGAGAAATTAAATACAAGTGATATTGATTTATTCATTCCGCATCAAGCAAATATGCGCATAATTCAAGCTCTATCCAAGAGAATAGATTTTCCTATGGAAAAAGTTATCGTAAGGATCGATGAATATGCCAATACATCTGCGGCTTCAATCCCACTTGCGATGTGTGACGCATTAGATGCGTCGAAAATCAAACCTGGCATGACTATATTAGTTGCAACCTTTGGAGCTGGATTGACTTGTGGAGCTGGGATTATTAAGTGGGGACAAAGGGTAAATTCTATAAGCACCTCAAGNAAAAAAATACCGGGATATGATGGATCTATTTTTGACTTGATGGAAGATAGTTTTAAGCATTATGGGGTGGATGCCTCACATTTATTAACATCATAACAATATGTCAAAACGTTTTGTTCACCTCCGTGTTCATTCAGAATATTCTCTTGTAGACAGCCTGATCCGTCTCAAAACACTTGTATCTAAGGTTTCTGAAATGTCAATGCCGGCAGTGGGGCTTACTGATCTCAATAATTTATTTGGGCTTATTAAATTTTATAAATTTGCAAGAAAAAATGGCATTAAGCCCATAGTTGGCGCAGACGTTTTAGTCAAATATCCTNAGCAAGAAATGCCTCAGCAAATGGTGCTATTGGTACAAAATCAGTCGGGATATAAAAACTTAACGCAACTTATTTCGAAGGCTTATTTATCAAAAGAAAATAATGGTATTGCTATTATTGAATATTCCTGGTTGGAGCAATTCAATATTGGATTAATCGCTTTATCTGGTGGTGTAAAGGGAGAGATAGGAAATTTAATTACCAATAATAAAAATGACCAGGCAAACAAAAGCTTGATGAGAATGAAAAGCTTATTTGGAAACCGGTTTTATCTAGAAGTTCAGCGAACAGGACGTTCTGGTGAGGAAAAGTATATTGATGAANTAGTGCGCCTTGCGCTTGAGCATGATTGTCCAATAGTTGCGACTAATGATGTGAGATTCATTGAGCAAACTGACTATGAGGCTCATGAAGCAAGAGTTTGTATTCACGATAGTAGATTACTCGACGATCCGAGGCGAGAGAGATTATATTCTGATCAACAATTTTTAAGAAGTGCTGACGAGATGGCAGTAATCTTCAGTGACTTACCGGAGGCACTCGATAACACATTAGAGATAGCGAAACGATGCAACCTCACTCTTACGCTTGGAGAGAATTATTTACCTGAATATCCCATTCCTGGAGGTTTAACGGCTAATGATTATCTCAAGCAACAGTCACACTTGGGGCTTGAAAATAAATTCAAATCGATAATTAAAGGTCATCAAGACAACATAGAGCAAGCCGATTATGCTCTCTACAGAGATCGTCTTGATTATGAATTGAAAATAATCATTGAAATGGACTTTTCTGGATATTTCTTAATTGTGATGGATTTTATTATTTGGGCGAAGGGAGAAAACATTCCCGTTGGGCCGGGCAGAGGCTCAGGAGCAGGCTCGCTAATCGCTTATGTGCTTGGTATTACCGATTTGGATCCAATAAAGCACGACTTGTTATTTGAGAGGTTTATGAACCCAGAAAGAGTTTCTATGCCTGATTTCGATATTGATTTTTGTATGGAAGGCCGAGATCGAGTCATTTCATATGTGGCTGATCGGTATGGTCGTGAATCTGTCTCTCAAATTGTGACTTTTGGAACTTTATCCGCGAAGGCGGTCGTTCGAGATGTAGCCCGAGTTCTAGGGAAATCTTATGGTCTGGGTGATAAATTATCAAAACTCATTCCATTTGAGGTTGGAATCACACTTGAAGCGGCGAGGCTGAAGGAACAGGAACTTGAAGACTTTATAAAGACTGATGATGATGCTGCTGAAATATGGGATATGGCTATCCAACTTGAGGGTATTACGCGTAATTGTGGCAAGCATGCTGGCGGCGTTGTAATTTCTCCATCAAAAATAACTGATTACACGCCAATTTATTGTGACGAGTCTGGCTCTACATCGATGACGCAATTTGATAAAAACGATGTTGAGGATGTTGGTCTAGTTAAATTTGATTTTCTTGGATTGCGAACACTAACGATAATTGATTGGGCTCTTGAGTTAATAAATAGGCAACAGTTGAATAATGATAAAAAATTAATTCTTCATGAAATACCAATTGACGATAAAGCAACGTTTGACTTTATGCAAAGTGGTAGGACGACTGCGGTATTTCAACTGGAATCTCGAGGAATGAAAGAACTTATAAAAAAGCTAGGCCCAGATAGATTTGATGATATTGTTGCTCTGGTGGCTCTATTCCGACCAGGTCCTTTGCAATCAGGTATGGTCGATGATTTCATTAGTCGGAAGAAAGGAGAGGCTGAAATAAGCTATCCACATCCAAAGTATCAACATCAATGCCTCAAAGCTGCTTTATCTTCAACATACGGCGTAATTCTTTATCAAGAACAAGTGATGCAAATAGCACAAGAAATGGGCGGTTATACGCTCGGAGGTGCCGATATTTTAAGACGGGCGATGGGTAAGAAGAATGCAAAGGAAATGGCAGAACAACGAGAAGTATTCATAAAAGGAGCCGAGAAAAAAGGATTCAATCAGGATTTAGCTTCTAATATTTTCGATTTAATGGAGAAGTTTGCTGGATATGGTTTTAATAAATCCCATTCCGCCGCTTATGCGTTGCTAGCATATCAAACGGCGTGGCTTAAAACGCATCATACATCAGAGTTTATGGCTGCTACTATGTCCTCTGATATGGATAAAACAGATAAAGTAGTCACTTACATCGAGGATTGCAGAGATATTGGCATTGTGCTCAAACCACCTAGTATAAATGATGGTGAATTCAGGTTTAGTGTCAACGAGCAGGGAGCTATTATTTATGGGTTAGGTGCTATCAAAGGTCTAGGCGAAGGAGTAATAGAGCTAATTATCACTACAAGAGCCAAAGACGGTAAATTCAAAGATATTTACGACTTCTGCGCAAGAGTCGATACAAATAAGTTAAACAAAAGAGCTATTGAGGCACTCATAAAAGCTGGTGCATTTGATGAAATAGGTCCATCTAAATCAATTAATTATTGCAGAGCATGGTTGAGTTCCGCTCTTGATGATGCCAGCAAATTAGCAGATCAAGTTTTCAAAAACGAAGAGAGCGGCATTGAGGACTTATTTGGAAATTCATTAGCGGAGACATCTGAAGAAATAAAGAAAAATATCCCATCCGAGATAGAACCATTAATGACAAAAGAGAGGCTTGAGCAAGAGAAGAGTATATTAGGATTGTATTTAACAGGACATCCTCTTGATGAATATAAATTAGAGCTTGAAAAGATGCGTGTGAATAAATTGATGGATGTTAAAACAAGCATAGGCCCTATTAGAGCTGCCGGATTAATTACAGATATTCGTGTTATGAAGAATAAAAAAGGTCAAAGTTTTGCTTTTATAACACTTGATGATAAATACTCACGGGTAGAGGTAACGCTTTGGGCTGAAAACTATGCAAGGTACAGAGAGTATTTACAAAAAGATGCGGTTGTATTTGTAAAAGGAGAGGTGAGCCAAGATCGGTTTACAGGGCGTTTAAAAATCATTGTAGACACAGTACAGTCCCTATACGAAGTAAGGTGTGAGCGACTAGAGACGCTTGAAGTAGTTATTGCTGATAGCGAAATCGATTGGGTTGATCTACTGACGAATCGAGTGAGTGATTATAGAGATGGAAATTGTTCGATAAAAATCGAGTATCATAAAGATAATTCCTATGCGAATCTTTTGTTAGATGACTCATGGAAGATTGACCCAAGAGATGAATTGATTGACCAGCTTAGAAGTGATTTCGGCCCAAATAATGTAAACTTCAACTTTAGGTGAAATTTTGTGTTTTCAATAGATGGTGATTTATAGATGGACTTAAACTTCTTGTCATTTGAGCAACCTATTGCTGAGCTTGAGTCTAAAATCAAGGAGCTTCAGCTGGTCGGCAATGACAATGAGCTCAATATTGCTGATGAAGTCGCAAAGCTTAAACAAAAGTCGAATAAGCTGACGTCTAGTATCTATTCCAAGCTCAGTCCTTGGCAGGTTGTTCAGGTGGCACGACACCCCCAAAGACCCTATGCGTCAGACTACATTAATATGATCTTCGATGATTGGGAGGAGATGCATGGTGATCGCCATTTCGGGGATGACAACGCAATTATTGGAGGTATATGCAGGCTTAATGATCTCCCAGTACTAGTAATTGGCCAAGAAAAAGGTCGCGGTGTTTCCGAGAAGGTAATGCGTAATTTTGGTATGCCAAAGCCTGAGGGATATCGAAAAGCACTTAGGTTAATGGAATTAGCAGAGAGATTTAATTTGCCCATAATTACTTTAATCGATACTCCCGGTGCATATCCAGGCATTGATTCCGAAGAGAGAAATATATCCGAATCAATTGCTAAAAATCTTGCAGTAATGTCAAGGTTAAGAGTTCCTATTATATGCACAGTAATTGGTGAAGGGAGCTCTGGAGGCGCTCTTGGAATAGGTGTCGGAGATCAAGTAAATATGTTGGAATATAGTACTTACACCGTTATTTCTCCTGAAGGCTGTGCAAATATCCTATGGAAAAGCAGTGAGAAGGCAGAGATTGCTGCTGAGGCAATGGGGGTTACTTCTGTTGGTTTAGAGCGACTTAATATAGTGGATGAGACTATTAAGGAACCTTTGGGGGGAGCGCATAGAGACATTGAGGAAATGTGTGGAAATTTAAAAGATCGCCTAAACGGACAATTGATCGAGCTTAAAAAGTATTCTATTGATGAGTTAGTAGAAAGACGGTTTGGGCGTCTTATGAATTATGGACGTGTGGTGAGCTAGTCTTTATAAAGCTCTCGTGCACATATCTTTTGAATAAAATGTAATCCAAATCCTAAAACTTCAAATGCATCATTCTTATAAAATAATTGCCGATGAAAATATGCCATTGGTAAATAAACTTTTTTCAAGTAGTGTTGACGTGAAGTTAATTCCGGGTCGAGAGATAAGACGACATCATCTAAAAGACGTGGATGTTTTGCTCGTAAGATCTGTAACTCGAGTTGATCAACAATTACTTCATGATACTAGTGTAAAATTTGTAGGCTCTGCCACCAGTGGCACAGATCATATAGATGTTGAATATCTCGATCAAAACGGTATTGTCTTTGCGTACGCTCCTGGTTGCAATTCAATAGCTGTAGCCGAATATTCTTTATCTGCGATGTCAAGTATGTGTAAAGATTGGGCCTCTAAAAGAGTAAGCGTAGTCGGTTGTGGTAATGTTGGATTAACCTTGCTATCAGCTTTATCAAGTTTTGATGTGGAATGTAATTTCTTTGATCCTTTTGTTAAAAGAGACGAATTCTGTCAATTAAATGATTTAGAAAAAATTATAGATAGTGATCTAATCTGTTTTCATACTCCTTTGACGATAGGTGGTAACTTTCCTACTGAAAATTTAGTGGACGATTATATGTTAGAAGCACTTCGTCCTGGAACTGCAATTATAAACGCGGGCAGGGGAGAGGTAGTATCGGGTAAAGCACTCTTGAAGTGTTTAAAACAGAAGAAGAAGCTGAGAGTGGCTCTGGATGTCTGGGAGAAAGAGCCGAGTATAAATTTAGATTTGTTAGAGATGATTGATATAGGAACTCCTCATATTGCGGGCAATACAACAGAGGGGAAGTTGCGGGGGACATGGATGTTGCATAATGCCTTTTTAAACTGGATTGGATGCCCTGAAAAGTTAGTGCCAGAAAAAAACGTAATTAAGTCAACTCAAGTCGAAAATAATATGCAAACAAATAATGTCCCTGAATTATGTTTGCAGGGTTATGATATTGACTTAGATGACCGGTTATTGCGAGATTCAATGCATAATGAAAATAGAAATGACGCTGTGGTAGGTAAAATTTTTGATGGTTTACGCAAAAACTACCGGCAACGTCATGAATATCTCGCGCCATATCTTCAATGTTGAAATAAAATGACAGAATTTATGAAGGAAAAACATGGAATATCTTGAATCAAATTATGAAAAATGGAGAGATGAGGGAGTATTGGTTTTAAAAAATTTTTTTTCGTCTGATGAGCTTGTAAAAATTCAGGCTGATTTTAAGAGACTATATGGGGAAACTCCTAATTCTTTATCTCACTACAATGGGAATCACCCGGGCAGTGATTCAGATCGGAGAGAACAGTTTGAATTTATTGATACACTTCCATTTGAAGCATCTGTCGAATTAAATCTCTTCTCATTGCATCCCAAGCTAATAAGTTTGTCTGAAGGATTGCTTGGTTCAGATGATGTGCGCTTATATCAGAGTCATACATGGGCAAAGTTTTCAGGCCGCGCTAATTATAATCAAGTTTTGCATTGCGATTTTAATAATCATACTTTAACCGTCCCTTCAACTGAGGTTCGCAGCGGATCAGTAAATTATTTACTTTATCTGTCTGATGTAACTGAAGAGGATGGACCTTTTTGTTATGTCAGTAAAAAAGATTCCAACAAAATACTTGGACATAGATGTCTTGCAGTTAATAAAACAAACTATGGCGCACTCGTTGAAAAAGAAAAAACCGTTGTCGCGCCTGCAGGGACTGTTATTGCCTATACTTTAGATACATTTCATCGAGGAACTGATTTAATTGGATCCAACAGCTATCGATATTCAATGTCGATCAGTTATAAATCGAATGGAAATGATTCTATTGGTTTTCACGTTTGGCAAGTAACTCCTGCTAGAAATTGGAGTCCCATCATAAATAATGCCAGCCCGTCTCAATTGAGTTGTCTTGGTATTCCAAAACCTGGCTCACGTTTTTGGAACAAGACAACGATTAAACAAACAAAGGAAAGATGGCCACAATGGAAATCGGACCCGTACATTGAGTCTATTTGATCTGAAATAAAAGTTTTTTCATTATTAAGACCACAGAGGTAAAAATGGGAGAAGAAATAATTTTTTATCCACGGCTTCTTGTGAGACACACTCATAACGAGTTAAAAGAATGCATGGAAACCTTTAAAAGGTTGTGCTGTGAGCAAATTGAGTCGGAAGACTTGGTTGCTATCTCAAAGAAAATCAATGAGTTAATTTCATTGATAGAGGATGCCAGCAAATTCCATGGTTACTTACAAACCGACGAGGATCAGATAAATAGCGATCGTTCGTCAAGAAAAGGGAAAAATAAAGAGGTCAAAATCTCCGATCAAGATCTGTTGCGTTATCATGGGTTATCCAAACAACAGCTGGACTTTATTAAAAACAAGACATAACAATATCTTCGGTATTCCTTTATATCTAGTTTGCGATATTGCAGAAATAGGAAAACGCTTTATAATGTCGCGACGCTTGACTAGGGGCTCAATAATTTTATGAAAGCCTGTCTGGCGAGTTTTTAACAACGTTCGTCCCGTTCGTCTAGAGGCCTAGGACACCGCCCTTTCACGGCGGTAACAGGGGTTCGACTCCCCTACGGGACGCCATTGTTTTGATGCGGGAATAGCTCAGCTGGTAGAGCGCAACCTTGCCAAGGTTGAGGTCGCGAGTTCGAACCTCGTTTCCCGCTCCAAATCAATTTTTATCAATTATTTACGAACTTTTTATTGAGTTCAACCTTCCTAAAAACATTTATCCTAGTGAAATTCACAAATATTTTCACTGAAAAATCCAAGGTTGTGCTCAAGGAAGGTTGTTGTTTCTCCTACCTAATTCTCATTGCAAAAGTACCGCATCTAATCTACCTACAATTTCCCTTTTGTTCCTGTTGTTCAGAAGCGGTTTCTTTAAGTCGCTTTTGATAATTAGCTCGAGCTCTCGTCATTGCCGCTCCAAGACTTGAGGAGATCGTTATGCCCTCTTTATATATTGGATCGTCTGCTCTTGCTGTTTTAATTATGACCTTGGCCATAGTTTTCTCCTTTTATTGTTGAATTCAACCGCATCATTTTTCCACCTTGCCGGAGTTGGCAGGTTGGAGAGGAAATTAATCCTTCTCTTGATACTTATTTCTTAACTAAACTATGCATCTATAATTCTTCTAGTCCCAATGGAACTCTAGATTATGAAAGTTTTCAAATATTTTTCTAGAATCACCTCTTGCGCTAATGTTTATCATCCTTTCCCTCTTTCCTTCTAGTTTTCTTGAATAAGATCCAAGAACAAAAATCTTCTTGTAGCTATGCATTTTTTTCCAAAATTTTACGGGATGGATAGTTGAGTAATCGCCAAGGCGTTGTTTATAGTTAATAAAGTTATCAAATATTTGTTGTTTTGGTATTGATGAGGAAAAGTTCATCGGAGATGCCAGATTTTCATTAAACTGATCATCAGTCAATTGCAAAAAATCTAAGAGCCAATGATCCATAATATCAAAATTTCTAGAGGAAGATACATAAGAATTTCTTTGATCTTTTTCAGATTTGTAAGCTACTAAGTTTTGTTTTGGTAAATCAGAGAGAGTTAGTGAGTCTATTACATTGGAGGGAATTACTGAATCTAATATTCTATCTCCAGCAATCTCTATAATCGTTTTAAAAATCACCTTTATGTTGCAGTCAAAAAACTCTCGATTTGGTTGCACTCTGTATTCATTCAATGCCAAAAAAACCTCACTTTCAACGTGTTTTATGTTTCGAACGATTGCATACCCAACCTCTCTAAATTCACCAACATTGGAAGAGTTAGCATTCAATGATTTAAGCCGATTTTTAACACGAGTACTTTCGGACAAACCAATTTTGTACAAGTTAGGAATACCAGAGTGAGCATAATCGTTTCTTGCAACATAAATAAGGCCGATATTTGCTACTGATTTCTCTTTTATCAAATAAGTGTCCTTCCTTTTCTTGATACTTATCTATTAAATAAATTTTGCATATAAAGCAGTAAACGAACAAGAGTTATTTTCGTTTATTAAGTCATAAGGCAGGACAGAGAATTGAAAAAATGTGAGGTTATTAGTTCGTGAAATTTATAAATGAATACCTAGATATTACTGGGAGAAAACTGATTAATTCAAAATCAAATCTTCCTCTTCTTTTCGCTTTATTTTTAGGCTGCAATGCTCTTGCGAATCCTACTGGAACTGGTACATCATGGGTCGATGAATCTATACCTATTCTTAGCATAGGGAATAAACACCGGCAAGCAGAGGCTTGGGGGATGTGTTCCGCGGTAAATAAAATCGCTTCAGAAACTTTTGGTGGTGATATGCCAGCAATGGCAAAAAACTATAATGACAGAGCTAATGGAGCCGCAATAGCTGCTGGTATGACATATTATGTTAAGGGTCAAAATAAGAATCTGTACACTCCAGACCAGATGCAAGCATCATGGATACTATCGCAAAATATGGCAAAAAGTATCCCAGAGGTGCAACTGAATGCAATTATGGCGCAATTAGAAACTTCAGATAATCAAACTTGGATGTATAACCTTACCGCCACTTTGCGAACATGTGACTCTAATTTAGACGGACAGCAATTCTATATAGACTTCTGGAGAGAGTTGGCGGGAAGTGGCTTACTCAAGTTGAAGTAGCTGATTGAAAACAGAGGGGAACCTATGAGATTTTTGGTGCACAATTTTATAAGTCTAAGAATGTTCGAGCGGATTATTTGGCTTTCTAGCATAAGTGTAATAGAGTCGTTTTTGTAAATCGATATAAAGATTAAAAGCTTACTTGTATGGAACAGAGTGCCTCGGAACAAATAGAGCTAAACAAGAAATATGGCGGCAGATTAATCGCGGTGGCGTGGGCCATTGAAATAGTTGCAGCATCAATTGGGTTATTTATTGGGATAAATACTGCCACTTCCAGTATCGAATATTATACTGATTTAGAATCTTCCTCTGGATTAGTTGGCGATACGTTTACAAATGTTTTTATTGGCGCGGCACCTTTCATAATTATTGCAGCGGTCGAGCTAACAAAAATCCCACTTGTTTTAGGTTTTTATAGAACACGTGATCTTGGTTACAGACTACTATTCCTTTTAACTCTGCTTACATTAATTTTTGTTACTTTTGAGACAATGTTCAATGGGCTGGAAAGATCTTTTACAGCAACTGAGGATAAAGTTTCTAAACCAAAAAGAGCTTTGATAGTGCAACAAAATCTTCTTGATGATATCGATCTGAGAATCAATGAGATTAACAGTCGGACATCTGAGGATATTGATCAAGAATACGCAGAGAAAATAAACCAAGAATTGAATGATAGGAAAATATCGCTAGGGCAAGATAGTGTTAAATACCAAGAGAATAAAGCATTCTATGAGGAAAGATTGAAAAATCTATCTGAACAGACAACATTAATAGCAAATGTGGGCGGTCTTAACCAAAAAACTGAGAGACTGAGAGAGGATTTAGAAAACCTCGAAAAGGTATACAGAGATGACCTAGAGAAAGTCAATAATGGTCATGAGGATTATCTAATTGAAGTTAATGGTAGGCTTCAAACCATCGACGCAGAGGAATCTGATGCTATTGAAAACAAGGGATTCTTAGCAAGTACTCAAAATATTATCGATCGTTTCAATGAAAAACGTAATGTATTTTTAATAGAGCGTAAAGATCGAGAAAACAAATTTCAGCAGGATATCGCTCGATTAGAACAAAGATTTCAAACTGATAAAAAAGATTTGTTAAAAAGTCTTCAAACTGCGGAGCAATCCCTTCAAGCCTCAGAGGCAAATAGTTCTGGAATGCTATCTAATAATTTTAAGCAGTTGAATGGACAATTAACAATCTTAGCTAGTGAATATGCGAGAACGCAATCTGCAATAGTGGCAACATCAGATGAACGGATACAGGCACTTAATCAGCAGAAGCAGGGTATTATGGACATACAAAAGCAGAGAGAAATAGAAATACCTCAACTTGAAATCGATAAAATGGAAGTTCGCAAACAGATACTAGATCTTGAAGAAACAATTAATGCGGCTGCTAGAGGGAACCAAATCTATAGAATAACGCAAATGTTTTTTGGTCATGATAATGCCTCTAAAGTTACTAAAGATGAGCTAAAAATAGTTGCATATACTTGGTTTGGTTCTATTGCTTTCATTGCGGCGTCGGTTGGAGCGATTCTCGCCTTAGCTGGATTTATTTTGCAAGATCCTGACTCATACAGGAAAAAACCAAAGCCAATTTTTGATGGATTCAGAGCTCTGCTGTCTTCATATTTCACTTCTTTAAAGCATCGCCGTGTCGGAGTCATAAGAAATTCGCTGAGAGCGATGATGATCAGTATTAGAAGGTTTGCTAGAAGACCTCGGATTAAGTATGTTGAAGTTAAGGTGCCTGAAACGATAGAAAAGCAGATACCGGGACCAGAGCGAGTTGTTGTCAAGGAGGTCCCAAAAGAAATTATAAGAAAAGAATTAGTTTATGTTCCGTTATATAGTGTTGAAGAAGGAACGGTAAAGAAACAGGGAGATGAAATTGAGTGATAGTAAAAGCCCTGAATATTCAACACATAATTTTTCTGCGGTAGATAACCAGATTCTAGAAATCGCCAAAAGAGAAAAGGCAAGAACTTTTGCTTATCGGGTTGAAAGTGCAAAAATGATTATGCTTTATCTAGGTGTTGGTGCACTCATTTTTGCTGTGATGATTTATGTTCTATCTTGGGCTTATAGGACGATTATGGCGCCATATGTAACAGAAAAAGTTGAGATTGTTCAGCCTGAGATAGTAGATAGAGAGGTTATTAAAGTTGTAAAGGTGCCCGTTATAGTGAATGAAAACAGTGAATTAAAAGCTGATGATGAGTTTGTAGTCACCTACAACGGACCGTCAATTACCTCAGAATCAGAGATAAATGTGGTTACCAACTATAATATATTTAGAACTGTAGAAACGGGAAATTTCTCAACATACGGGGTCAATTCAGTTGTTACTGGTTGGAGGTATTCTTCCTCTGAGGATTCATTTCCCTCATATCAATTCTGTTATGCGCACAAACTTGATAAGGGAAAATCTGCACCTTTGCGAATTGATCTTGGAAATATAGATATAGATGGAGGATATTATTCAAGCGTTACAAGAGACCTTTCAAGAGACGTATCAATTCCTATTTCTGTCCTGAAAAAAATGGAAGATTCTTGCAATTGGGCATCGATATAAAGTACAAAATAAATTTCGCTCTTTCTTATTTTGATCCTTCCAAAGCGCGGCAAAAATAGGACGTTTTGTGTGTGTTGTCCTTAAACGATAAGAAGAAAGAAAACAAAGAAATAGGGAAGGTTGTATTTACGGAAGGTTGTTGTTTTGTAAAAATTTGCTGATCTGGGTATATTTTAGTTAAGTTATGGATTTAATTGATTATTATTTACCCTAGTGCAAACAACCTTGCCAAGGTTGAGGTCGCGAGTTCGAACCTCGTTTCCCGCTCCAAATCAATTTTTATCAATATTATCAATTA
>PALW01000016.1 GCA_002710745.1 Porticoccaceae bacterium | reverse complement strand
ACCTGGAACCGATTTTTGTAAGGAGCTTTCAGCTTTACATCCCTCTAAAACTATTAGAGATTCGGTATTGAAGTGTTGCAAAAAATTATCCTGATCCGAATCAGGACTTGGCACATTAAACAATCTGTCATAAAGATTTACTGTGCAATCTATTGAAGAATCCTGATCTACCCAATGTATTACTCCTCTTGGCTTGATGCCCTCGGGAGCATCTGCACCTATCGTATTCGGTATTATACTAACTAGAACTTCAGTGATAGATCCCTTCTCATCTTTGATGATTTTTTCAGCTCTTAAAATAAACGACCCTCTCAATCTCACATAATCATTAATCACAAGGCGTTTAAACTTTTTTCTCGATAAAGTTTCATCATCACTAAAGTCTGATTTTTCAATGAATAGAGTTTTCCCAAATTTTGTTTCCCTATAGCCTAAGTCCGGCTTATTAGGATGATTTTGGATTTTAATTTGATCGAGCTTGGCATCATCATAATTGACTACTGTCAATCGTAAAGGATCAAAAACGCACATTGCTCTCGGAGAGTTATTATTCAAATCGTCCCTTACAAAGTATTCAAATTGAGCCATATCGACAATTCCATCCGTCTTAGCTACAGCCAAACTATCACAAAAGTTTCTTATCGCTGCAGGTGATATTCCTCTTCTTCGCATCCCGGAGATTGTTGGCATTCTTGGGTCATCCCAACCATGAACATAATTTTCATCAACAAGCTGCTTCAACTTTCTTTTGCTCGTTATCGTGTAGTTAAGATTCAATCTGCCAAATTCATATTGTTTAGGCTCTGCATGCACTGGTAAATTTGATATAAACCAATCATACAGCGGTCTATTTGATGCAAATTCAAGTGTGCATATCGAATGGGTGATCTTCTCGATAGCATCCTCCTGACCATGAGCAAAATCATAGGATGGATATATACACCATTTGTCACCAGTTCTTTGATGACTGGACTTTTTGATTCGATACATCACAGGATCCCTGAGATTAATATTTCCTGAAGTCATATCGATCTTCGCACGCAAAGTCATTGCGCCCTCGGATATCTCGCCATTCTTCATTTTTTCAAAAAGAGATAGATTTTCTTTAACCAATCGTTCCCGATATGGGCTATTTCTTCCAGGAAGTTTTAAGGTCCCCCTATATTCTCGAATTTGCTCAGCATTTAACTCGCAAACATAGGCTTTGCCCTCACTAATCAGGAATATAGCCCATTCATAAAGCTGATCAAAATAATCAGAGGCATACTTCGGTCGAATATTTTGTTTGAATCCAAGCCATTCAACATCTTTTATTATTGCATCTACAAATCTTTGATCTTCGGCCTCTGGATTTGTGTCGTCAAATCGCAAATTGCAGTCACCTCCATACTTATCAGCGAGACCAAAATTCAAACAGATTGATTTAGCATGGCCTATATGGAGAAAACCATTTGGTTCTGGTGGGAACCTCGTTATCACGCGTTTGACAACCCCATTCTCAAGATCTGACTTGATTTTATTTTCGATAAAATTGATTGGCTTACTAGAGTTTTTCATGTAGATCGCAATTATCAGTGATTTTGAAGAATTATAACTGTGGATGAATTAAGGTTAAACGAAAAGATCTAATTATATAGCGACTCAATAAAACATATTCGTTAAAATAGAAAAGCTTAGTATTTAATAAGATTAGAGATTCTTTACCCTAAGGTGAAATTATGATTACTTTTAAGACAAATGTAGGTGAGTTCAGTGTAATACTGGATTTTGAAAAAGCTCCAGTGACTGCTAAAAACTTTTTGGCTTATGCAGCCAAGGATTTCTACACGGGAACTATTTTCCACAGAGTCATTAATGATTTTATGGTCCAAGGCGGTGGTATGGATCAAGACATGATCGCAAAAGACGGTCATGAACCTATAGAAAATGAAGCTGACAATGGACTGAAAAATGACCTCGGAACGGTTGCGATGGCAAGAACAGGTGATCCTCATTCTGCCTCATCACAATTCTTTATAAACGTAGCTGATAATAATTTTTTGAATCACACTAGCAAAACAATGCAAGGTTGGGGATATGCTGTTTTTGGAAAAGTTTCAGCAGGGATGGATACTATAAATCATATAAAGGAAGTTGCTACTGGCAGTAGCATGGGCCATCAAGATGTTCCCCTAGATACCATTGAAATAATTGAAACAGTCATAAGTGACGATTACAAATCGATTTAACTGTAACAATGTCGATAGTATTTATTTCAGATATCCACTTGTCATCTGATAGCCCAAAGCTAACAGATACATTTAAGAATTTCATCGAGAGTCATTCTAGCAACGCAACGCATATTTATATTTTAGGTGATCTTTTTGATTTATGGATAGGTGACGATGACAATACTGCCCTGTCAACTGAAATAAAAAGCATTCTTAAAAAGGTAAGTAGTGGTGGTACAAAATTATATTTCCAACATGGAAATAAGGACTTCACCCTAGGTAAGCGATTTGCTCATCAAACTGGTATGCGGTTACTGCCAGATGAATATCTTGCCCATCATATGGGATACAAGGCTCTATTAATGCATGGAGATTCTCTGTGCACAGATGATATTGATTATCAAAAATTTAGAAGAAAATCGCGGAATCCACTCTATCTTTGGTGTCTTTTAAAAATTCCTTTGTCAATTCGAAGAAAAATTGCTTTTAAATGGCGTGAAGATAGTGCACGTGCAAAACTCGATAAAAAAAATGAAATTATGGACGTAACCCAATCTGCCGTAGAAGAAAAAATGCTTTCTTATAATGTACAATATTTAATTCATGGTCATACACACAGGCCTGACATTCATGAATATAGCTTTGGCAAGAGAATTGTTCTTGGTGATTGGTCGAACCTAGGTTGGTATTTGTTTCTCGATAAAGATGGTTTTGATCTGAGATCGTTCCCTTTAAATTAGATCTGAAAGTTATAACCAATTATTATGATAAATAGCACAAATCATTTAGAAAAATTAGTATCATGGAATGAGGCAATGGCTAAAGAAAATGCCCTTAAACGGGATATATATTTGACTAATGAGCATATCGAAATNTTAATGGANGCAAGNTTATTTTTTAATGATTATGGNTTTAGNCCTTCAATAAGACCATTGTGCAAATATATTGCNAGAGATCTNGGAANTCACAAAGCATCTGGTATTTATTTAAATAAGTTATTNCCAGGNAGTCCNGCGANGGAAATTTCANTNNTAGCAGGNCTTCCAAANCCTAAAAACTGTATATAAAAATTATGNACGATTTNTTGAAGAAAAAAGTTAGNCATCTNACAGAAGACAANAAGCTGTTAGATCAATCATCAGTNAATANTTATCTNCAGTCNTTAGCAGGNTGGAGTATACNNAAAATTGATGAGGAGNAAGCCTTANACAAAAGCTTCAAGTTAAAAGACTTNAGTTCNTCTNTCGAGTTTGCNNAAAAAATATGTGATATNGCCAATTCAAATGATCACCACCCAAGACTCGTTGTTAATTGGGGCAAATTGGATGTCTACTGGTGGAGTCATGATATGGGNGGTATAAATACAAATGATATAATTATGGCAGCACAGACAGAAAACATNTATAACAAAACATGAGTGGCCTCCCTGATCAAAATCATATCAATGCTGTTAANTACAAATTACAACTCGATGAAAAACTGAAAAANCTTCAGTTGCTGCTATCAGATNACGATCTGCCAAAATTAAAAGTCTTCAAATCTCCCATTCGGAATTTTCGGATGCGCGCCGAATTTCGTATATGGCATGAGGATAATATTGCTCACTATGCCATGAATTATCCGGGTGAGAATAAATTATATTTCGTTGANAATTATCCAATTGGAAGCATTCAAATTAAAAAAGTAATGAAGCCACTCCTTAAAATGATAAATATGAATGAGTTGCTGAAATATCGATTGTTTACTATTGAATTTCTATCGTCACAACAAGATGAAATATTAGTAACACTTATCTATCACAGAGCACTTGATAATAGATGGATAAAAGCTGCTGAGAGTTTAAAAGAAAAACTAAAAATAAATGTCATTGGGCGCAGTCGGAAACAAAAATTAGTCGTGGGAGAGAGTTATATTTCAGAGATACTCAGAATAAATAACAAAACATACTACTTCCAAATACCCGAAAACTGCTTCAGTCAACCGAATACCGCCGTGAATAAAAAAATAATAAGCTGGATTGAGAATATCATTCCCAGTCATGTGACGAGTAAGGATGCATTGGAACTTTACTGTGGGATTGGTAATTTCACCATGATGCTATCTAAAAAATTCAGGCGGATTCTGGCGACTGAGGTTTCAAAGTTATCATTANAAACAGCTAAGATTAATCAACTCAAAAATGAAGCGAGGAATATCCAGTTCGCTAGATTATCATCAAAAGAAACATANCAGGCAATGACTGGATTTAGACAATTCAGGAGATTGAAAGATATAGANTTAAAAAAATACGAGTTTGAGTATATTTTTGTCGATCCACCAAGGTCAGGCTTAGATGATCAAACTCTCAGCTTAGTAAAGCGTTTCAATAATATTATTTATATCTCATGCAATCCAAAAACACTAGAGAAAAATCTGAATTACCTTGTAAAAACTCATCAAATAAAATCACTAGCGGCCTTTGATCAATTCCCGTGGACTAATCATCTAGAGACTGGCGTTTGGTTAAGTAAAAGTGATAATTTTAAAGGAGACGCAGCAGGTCATCTGAAGATTTAAGTAATTTTGATTTGTATTCTGATTCTAATCCTTTAATTTCCGCCTCAAATTCCACTTTTTTATCCTTCTTCAACCTATCCCAATGCTCCAGAATAGGGATATGAGAACTCTTCATGGCAACCTCATCAAAGATTTTTATTACCTTCAAAGCTTCCTCGCTAAAAGAAGCCTTTTTGGCTAGAAAGCTCACTCGAATGCACGCCTCTACTGCAGATATACTATTCTGATTAAGTGCTAACAATATCAATTTAATTGAGCGTCTTGAATCGTCAACACTATTCTGCTCGAAAAATTCAACATAATTAACATTTTCATTCTTATCCTTAAGTTTTTTTGTGAGATAAATATAATATAAAACTAGCGGACAGAGAAAAATTGAGCCGATAGAAAGGACTAAAACCATGCTCAACTCCCAAGCCTGTTAGTTTCAAATGTTTTTAGGTAAGCCTTAATCTTTTTCAATGTAGCGCTCATCAGAGAGACTCTTTTTAGTCTTTGCTCCTAATTTTTTGATCTCCTCACTTCTTCGCACCAAATTACCTTTGCCACTAGTAAGTCTTTTGTGAGCGGTCGTCCAAGAATCATAACTTTTACTTATATGCCTACCGATATCCTCCATAGACTCAATATACAAAACAAATTGATCGTATAAGCCACCGGCTTTCTCCGCGATCACTTGAGAGTTTTTATTTTGATCCTCATATCGCCATAAGTTTTTTATTGTTCGTAAAGTTGCAAGCAATGTACTTGGGCTAACTAGAATAATTCCCTTATCATACGCATCCTTCATCAATTCCGGAGCGCTATTAAGAGCTAATAAGAAGGCGGGTTCTATCGGGATAAAAATAATCACAAAGTCTAATGTTTTTACACCTATTAAGTTTTCATAATTTTTTTGACTCAACTGCTTTATATGGTTATTTAAAGAAGTAATATGATCTGAGAGGCTTCTTTCTTTTACAGATGCTTCATTAGCATGAAAATACTTCTCATAGGCAACCAAGCTAACTTTGGAATCTATAATAATATCTCTCCCTTCGGGAAGATGAACGATTACATCTGGATTTCTCCTCTGATCATTATCATTTTTTAGCGACGTTTGAACGTCATACTCACGACCCTTTGTAAGGCCCGCATCCTCAAGCAATCTCTCTAAAACAAATTCTCCCCAATTACCTTGCGTTTTATTGTCTCCGCGAAGCGCATTCGCCAGACTAAGAGCATCCGCAGACACCTTCATTGTCTGCTTTTGTAATTCGCCAATTTGACCAACCAAAATATTTCTTTCTTTACTCTCTTTATCATAGGAAGACTCAACTTGTTTCTTAAAATCGCTGATATCGCGTCTCAAAGGCGATAAGGAGGACTCGATAGTCTCCTTACTTTGATGCTTAAAATTTTCCTGCTTTGATTCGAATATTTTGTTTGCTAAATTTTCGAACTCTTTCGTTAACTCCTTTTTATTATCTTCTANCGATTCAAGATGCGCTTTATTTCTGCCATCAACNAATTCCAACTTCTCCTCGAGTAATTGTTTTTCCATTGCAATTTTGGAGTATCTTTCTAAATTCATCTTATTCATGTATCGACGAGTAAAGNGAAATCCAATAAAAATACCAAACAAGATGGAAAAAAAACCTACAATAAGCAGAGAGACTAACAACGATGAGTTCATAATATGCTTTCAAATCTAATGAGGCTTAAATTATATACCTGTCAATGGGTAAATGTTTAAAAATGGATCAATCTCTTAAAACACTTGCAGACATATCCAAATTATGTGAATTAAATGCAGCTACTGATTTGGTGCTTACACCAAATAAGAGGCTAGCATCGGCAGTGAGAGAATCTTGGTCTATAGAGAAATCAAAAACATGCAGGACATGGCTCGCATTGGAAGTAAAGACTATTGATGAGTGGCTTACTGATCTATTTAATTTAATGTATCTGATATATGAGCCTATTAAGGACAAAAAGGTAATTTCTGCTGAGCAAGATCAATTTTTATGGGAAGAAATCATAAAAAACTCGAAGCAAAATTATTCGCTCCAAACAGCCCAGATATTCTCCGAGACACTCGATCAACTTAATGATTATGATTGTGATCTCTCTGAAATTCCATTGTATAAAGAAAGCACAAGAAATTTTTACTTATTGTCTAAGAAGTACCTTAGTAAAATTAAAAAAAATAAATTTATTTCTAGAAAGGAAAGTTATGAATTAATTTTGGATTATTTTAAAAATTATCATTTGGCGAGAAAATATAATCATATTATCTGCTATGGGTTTGAAAGCATATTACCCATCCATAAGAAAATTCTTACAGCTTCCTCATTCAAATTATCAAACATCAATCCTGGAAAAAAAANTGCAAATGTTATGGTAGCAAACTGCGAGAATCCTCANCATGAGTTATATGCTGCATCAAGATGGGCTGCCGAGAAACTAGCTCAAAATCCGAACGATAGAATAGCTATTATTGTTCCAGATTTAGCAAGCTCACTTGATANNACNTATAGAATTGTCAATGAAGCGCTTACTGACAAAGATTTAAAAATTCCAGTCAATATATCTGCCGGCAAAAANCTTTCAGATACCTCCATTGGTGAGAGCTTTATCAACCTACTAAAATCATTTTTAGGTAAGCACTCNTATGANTCATGGATCAATTTGTTGTATGACCCNTTTTCTATATTCCGTTTAATCCCTCTGGAGACTCAGCACAAAATAGAAATTCTGATTAGAGAAAATAGCGAANTTTCNTTNGATNTAAGGANATTCNTCAATNTTGTAATTAANGAGAAANATTGGNCGAATNCAGACTTATCCTNAGACCTAATAGAGCAGATAAAAAGTTTTAATAATTTTGATACTTCTAATAAAACAAGTTTCAGTAATTGGGCTAGGTTCTTTCGAACATCTTTTGAAGATCTAGTGCAATCTCAGTCTCACTCTTATGATGAACTGGAGCTTCAACAGTCCGATATGATCGCCAAATTACTCCATAAATTTGAAACGATGGATGCCATAGACGTGGAAATAGGTTTTCAAGTAGCACTGATGTCACTGATAGATCACGCACGAAAAACTATTTTTCATCCAAGGACTACAAACTCCCCTCTACAAATACTCGGCATACTTGAGGGAATTAATCTTGAATTTGATGCAACTTGGTTATGCTCGGTGACTGCTGATAAGTATCCACAAAAAGTAAAAAATCATCCAATCTTACCAATGGATTTTAGAAACAAACATAATATGAAAAGAAGCGATCCGATAGCAGAGCTTGATTATGCAAGAGTCCGGATTGAAAGTTTTAAGAAAAATTGTTCACATTTAGTTTTGAGCTACTCGAGGGCATCATCTTTTGGGGAGTTCACTCCCAGTCCAATATTGAAAACTTTAATAAAAAGTGAAGCTAACTTGATTACTCCTTGTCCTTTTGTATATTTAAAATCGTTCATTAGTTTTGATGAAACCCTCACCTTTAATGATCAAGCTCCCTCCTTAAATTTAACTATTGAAAACGTAAAAATAACATCTCAGACGATTGAAAATCAGGCAATTTGTCCTTTCAATGCTTTCGCTATACATAGACTTAAAGCAACACCTTTAGCGGAACCAAAAATCGGACTAAATCCTCGACAAAAAGGAATTCTATTGCATGAAACGCTCCATATTCTTTGGAAAAAACTTGGTGACTCAACAAATCTTAATACAAGTGACGGTAAGAAATTAATAACTTTGTTGGAATCATCCATCATTGAATCATTATCAAAAAGCGCAGCCTACATGAAGTGTTTGAGAGGTCCATCTTTCAGAGATTTGGAGTTTAAGAGACTAAGGGGTTTGATTATACCTTGGCTGGATCTGGAGAAGGATAGATCTGCTTTTGCAGTCAAGTCATTAGAATACAAAAAGGAAGTTTTTTTCAATGATACTCCCCTTAAATTGAGAGTAGATCGAATTGATGAAATTGATGGGAATTTTTTCATAATTGACTATAAATCAGGCATTTCATCTAAAAATGATTGGCAAAGAACTCCTCTGACTTCAATACAGTTGCCACTTTACTCCTTGGCTATGAATGAAGAAATTATCGGATTTGCAAATGCTCAAGTGAGGTCGAATCAGCATAAATTTGTCGGCTTATCAAAGGATAAAAGATTTCCAGGTGATGTAATCTCTGAGAAAAGCTGGTCAGTGCTCAGAGAATCCTGGCACACAGAAATAGCAAACCTAATAGATGCTTTCAAAATAGGTGAATCATCTTTGATTGTTAATTCAACAAAACACTTCCATTATCAAGATTATCTTATCCCCTTAAACAGATTTTATGAGAGCCTGATGAATGGTGGGCATTCTGAGATAGGTATGGATCATGAAGAATAACCCTACAGACGAGAAGCACAGGATAAAAGCATTAAATCCAGAAAAGAGCTTCATGGTTGTTGCTCCTGCGGGATCAGGGAAAACCCGATTGTTAGTAAAAAGAATTTTAGTTCTATTAGCCTTAGTGGACAATCCAGAGCAAGTTCTAGCAATTACATTTACCAGAAAAGCAGCTAAAGAAATGTCTGAAAGGGTCTTTGAGACACTTGAGGTTGCGAGAGGCGATATATTAAATGAGACAACAGTTGATTCTGAACTTTTGTTGCTCGCTTATCCTGTCGTAAGAAGGAATGAAGAAAAGAATTGGAATATTTTTGACAATCAGAACAGGCTAAGAATTCAAACCATAGATAGTTTTTGCCGGAATATAACAAATCAATACGCACTGGAGACAGAACTATCTGCAGTCCTTGAGCCAGTTGATAATTCAGAGATTATGTACTCAGATGCGTCACTTGCACTGTTAAAAGGCATTGAAGAGAACTACCCACATAATCGAGCGCTCCGAATCTTATTAGAATATTTAGGAAATGATACAGAGCTTTGTGTGAAACTCTTTACAACACTTTTATCGAAAAGAGAGCAATGGTTACCATTCATTTTTGATATTTCAAAGAACGCAAATTATTTCAATGAAGTCATATCGGAGGCAATTAAAAATTCTATTCGAAATCTGAAAATAACTCTGCAAGAAAAAGATTCTAATTTATGTGATTTGATTAACTTTTCTGAAAATTGTCTAGCAACAGGTAGCGAACGAGATCACAGAAAATTTCTGACCTTGAATTCGATTATCTGGAGTGACGAAGATGACGTAGAAGGTTGGAAAATAATCGTTAATAAAATAATCACGTCACAGGGAAATTACCGAAAATCGCTCACAAAAACACAGGGATTCCCCGCTTCCGGAAAAGAAGAAAAATTATTAATGTTAAATTTTATTTCTTGGTGCGAAAAACAACAAAATCTACTAACGCAATTAAATGAAGTTCAAAATCTTCCTAACTTAAAAAGCATTCCCGACAACAATTTAATTCTTAACGCGCTTGCAACCGTCTTACCGAGGCTTGTGGCCGAATTGAATGTCATATTCACCGAAGCGGGAAAATGTGATCATACTCAAATATTAATTCAATCACTTCAAGCAACAGATACCTCAAATGATCATTTTTCTGAAACTATACTCAACCTAGATCAGCAAATAAAACATATTTTAATCGATGAATATCAAGACACATCGGCTTCTCAAATTCGATTAATCAAAAATTTAGTGGCTAATTGGGAGCCAAATGGAACCAAGACCCTTTTTTGCGTTGGAGATGCCGCCCAATCAATTTATGGTTTTAGAAATCCTCCATCGGATAAATTAAAAATTGAACAAAATATATTCTTCGGCCAAATTGAATGCATCAAACTAAATCTTCTAAAAAATTTTCGCTCTGATCCAAAACTCGTGGATTGGATAAACGAAGCTTTTAATTCTACTGATACATACAAAAACAGAATTCTATCCGGACTCTCAAAAGAATATAGTTCTGTTCACACAAGAGCCGATGACGCGCAAGCCAAAGTAACATTTAGTCCTGTTGTTGGAGGCGATACGGAAAAAACTGAAGCTGATCGAATAGCAAGAGAGTGTGAACAAATTATTGAAAGCGGTTCGTCTGAAAGTATTGCTATTCTGGTCAGGAGCAGATCTCATGTTACAAATATTATTTCATCTCTTGACCAGCTAAATGTTCCTTGGGAAGGAAAAGACATAGTACCTCTTAAAGAAAAAATGGTCGTGATTGATCTTATATCTCTAACGCTAGCTCTTACATCCCCAGCAAATAGAATTGCTTGGCTGTCAGTACTTCGTTCTCCAGTGATTGGTTTTTCTCTCGAGGAAATTTTATTTCTCACATCTACAAATGATCACTGTGAAATGCCCGTTATCCAAGCTTTATCAAAACATTCTGAAACACCCCCTACCGAGTTATCAGAGTCTGGCAAGAAAATTTTACTGAGGGTTACACCTATTCTTTTGGACGCATGGAGTAATAGAAGAAGATTTCCTTTAAGAACATTAATCGAAGATACATGGATAAAGCTTGGTGGAGTATCGACACTCTGTTCCCAAAGCGATTTCGTTGATGTAGCAGATTATCTCAACTTACTCGAACAATCCTCGGGTACATATTTAAAAAAATATTCTGAATTCGAGTCTTCAATCAAGAAACTATACTCCTCCTCTGATCAAGCAGTAAATTGTGAAAATAATCACAATAAAATTTCAATAATGACTATTCATAAGTCAAAAGGTCTCGAATTTGATCATGTTTTTCTTCCCTATCTGTCAAAAACAACGATGAGTGACGATAAACCACTTTTTAGATGGAATGAAGTTGCTGTCGCAGATGACAGCTATCGGTTTCTTCTTGCTCCTAGAGAAAATGTAAATTTTGATAAAAATGAAGTATTCGAGTTTTTAAAATATCTGAATTCAAAAGATCAATGCGCCGAAGATAAACGACTACTATATGTCGCTTGCACCAGGGCAATAAAAACACTTCATCTGAGTGCTGAAGTCAAAATTTCTAGTAATGAAAAATTATCAAGTCCACCAAAAAGAAGTTTACTTGCTAGTATTTGGCCTTTTTTGATGAGAAAAATAGAAACGGGAGAATACCCGATCACTGAGACCGAGAAAATAATAACACGCGGCAATAATAGGATTTTGGGAGAAAATGAGATAAGACGGTTGCCAGATGATTTTAGAAATGTTCACAGAGAAGTTTTTGCGCTCAGAAATTTTAAGGATTCTACTCAAACTGATACAGAGAATTACAAGGTGGATAGCCAATCCAAAAATCTAGGGATAGTTTTCCATAAGCTTATTGAGCAGATTTCATCAGTTTCTTTGGATTTCTCCAAGTTCAAAAAGAAATCTGTGTTAATTCCATTGATAGATAGAACTTCCAAGAATATGACAATTGATCTTAATATTCACGACACTGAAAAATTGTGCCTAGCTTTATCATCCATGTTAAACGACAAAAAGGGCCTTTGGATTTTAAACAACAAAATTCATGCTAATACTGAACAAACATTAAATTATATTTCTGACGAGCCTAAAAGGATAAAATTTTCAGTTATAGATAGAAGTTTTGTTTACGAAGACTGTCGATGGATTATTGATTACAAATTATCAGCTCCAAAAGATAATCAATCTATAGCA
>PALW01000015.1 GCA_002710745.1 Porticoccaceae bacterium | reverse complement strand
ATATTAAGAAACCTCAGTATTTAAGCCCAGAACAAATGATTAATATTGTTGACAAGTTTAGATATTTTGGCAATGAAAAACTCTTAGTTTGTGAGCGTGGCACGTGCTTTGGTTATGACAACCTTGTCGTTGATATTTTGGGTTTTGATACTATGAAATTAATTACAGGTGGCTTACCTTTGATTTTTGATGTTACGCACTCGCTTCAAAAGAGAGATGTCATGAGTTCGGCGTCCGGTGGTCGCAGGAAGCAGATAATGAGTTTGGCTAAAGCAGGTGTTTCAGCAGGCATAGCAGGGTTATTTGTTGAGGCACATCCGAATCCTGATCAAGCAAAATGCGACGGGCCTTGTGCTTTACCTTTGGATCAAGTAGAACAATTTTTAACAAATTTAAAAGAGATCGATAATTTAGTGAAATCGCAAAATGATCTTCAAATAGATTAGTGCACTTAGTTTAGCTTTATCTGCATCATCAGACTCTCAACTGGAGACATACCGAGATATGACAAAAATCAAAGATATAAAAGCTTTTGAAATTTTAGATTCCAGAGGTAACCCAACCATTCAAGCCAACGTAATACTTGAGGATGGAGCAGTGGGTATCGCTTGTGTCCCCTCAGGGGCATCAACTGGTTCAAAAGAAGCGCTGGAGTTAAGAGATGGTGATGAAAGGTATCTTGGTAAAGGCGTTCTCAAGGCTATAGAAAACATTACGACCACGATTAAGACTCTGCTTCTTGGGCAGGATGCGTTTGATCAAAGGCTAATCGACGAAATTATGATCAATGCCGATGGTACAAAAAGTAAATCGTATTTAGGTGCTAATGCAATTCTGGCTGTATCTTTGGGTGTTGCAAAAGCAGCGGCGATCTCTGAAAAAATCCCACTTTACGCTCATATTTCAAATTTAAATGGAACACCCGGACAATTTAGTATGCCTATTCCGATGATGAATATTATCAATGGTGGCGAGCACGCTGATAATAATATCGATATTCAGGAGTTTATGATACAACCCGTATCCTCTGGTAGTTTTCGTGATGCATTGAGAATGGGTGCTGAAATATTTCACTCCTTAAAAACTATTTTGAATGGGAAGAAATTAAGCACGGCAGTTGGTGACGAAGGCGGATTTGCTCCAAATCTGAGATCTAANTCTGAGGCTCTTTCAATTATAAGCGAGGCAGTAGAGAAAGCTGGTTATTCTGCAGGGGAAGACGTAATGATGGCNCTAGACTGCGCGGCGTCGGAGTTCTTTCAAGCTGGAAAGTATTCTCTCAAAGGAGAGCAGAAAACTCTGAGCTCTGAAGAGTTTACTCGTTACCTTGAGGATTTATGTAATAAATTTCCAATCTCATCTATAGAAGATGGTCTGGATGAGGCTGATATAGAGGGATGGAAAGATCAAACAAGAGTGCTTGGCTCAAAAATTCAATTAGTTGGAGATGACCTGTTCGTTACTGATACTAATTTGTTAAAAGCCGGAATTAAGG
The DNA here is from genome assembly GCA_002710745.1 of Porticoccaceae bacterium. GTDB lineage: Bacteria > Pseudomonadota > Gammaproteobacteria > Pseudomonadales > Porticoccaceae > AAA300-D14. The sequence goes on along the minus strand of PALW01000015.1, from coordinate 15,903 downwards.
ATGGAATCGCGAACGCCATATTAATTAAGTTTAACCAAGTTGGAACACTAACAGAAACACTCGATGCAATATCAGCAGCAAAAGATGCCGGTTATAAGGTTATTATTTCTCACCGATCAGGCGAAACTGAGGACACAACGATAGCGGATTTAGCGGTAGGAACCTGCGCGGGTCAAATAAAAACTGGTTCGTTATGTCGCTCTGATAGAGTTGCAAAATATAATCGACTGTTGGTAATAGAGTCTGAACTTGCTACTAATACTTTTTGAGATTTTTGATCTAGTATGATTTCCAANTCAATTTGTTCTAACTATTACTTGATGAGGTATTAAAACAAATGCGTTGGTTGACCATTCTATTGATCGTAGCATTAATTCTTCTTCAAACAAGACTATGGTTTGGTGAAGGCAGTTTATTTGAGTACTCAAAACTGGAAAAAAAACTGGAGTTTCAAAGAGAGCATAATGAAATTCTCGAAAGCAGAAATCAGCTATTGGTAAAAGATATTCAAAATTTAAAGAATAACGGAAATGGTATCGAGGAGAGTGCTAGAAAGGAATTAGGCATGATTAAGAAAGGGGAAACTTTCTATCTTGTGACCGATGGAGCTAACGGAAATGGAGCAAGCGAGTCCTCAAAGCCATGAATTCAAAAGTCAACTTTTGGGCAGTAGTTCCCGCAGCGGGTATTGGAAGAAGATTCGATAAAAAAACACCAAAACAATTCCATAAGATCAATGGACAATATATAGCTGAAGTCACGCTAAATAAACTTCTTGATTTCCCATGGATTAAGGAAATTGTCATCCCTTGTGATATGGATTGCGATAGCTGGCAAAATATTAAAACAAAAGATGAGTCTCGAATTAGATTTGTTTGTGGTGGAGATGAGAGGGCGCAATCTGTATTTAATGGATTAAGAGCGCTTAATGGTCATGCGAATGATTCTGATTGGATTTTGGTTCATGATATTGTCAGACCATGTGTGGACATAAAAGATATAGAAAAACTCTGTGGTGCTTTGAAAAACAGTCGATCTGGAGCAATTTTAGGTGCAAGAGTAACAGAGACGCTAAAACTTGGATCTAAATTCAATCAAGTCATTGAGACCGCTAATCGAGATAATTTTTGGCTTGCACAAACGCCTCAAATATTCAGATACAAGCTTCTAAAAGAGGCCTTGAGTTTTGCATTTAAAAATAGTATCTCTCCAACCGATGAATCCCATGCGGTTGAATACTTTGGAGAGACGGTATCAATAGTCGAGGGATGCTCGAAAAATATTAAAATAACTGAAATTAAAGACTTAAAAATAGCAGAGTCTATTTTGAATGCTGAGGAAGATTAAATGCGTGTGGGAAATGGTTTTGATATTCATAGTTTTGAGACGGGAACTCAAATCGCTTTGGGTGGTGTAACTATTCCATTTAACAGAGGAATCCGGGCTCACTCTGACGGNGATGTTTTGCTACATGCACTGATTGACGGTATTTTGGGAGCGATCAATGCAGGCGATATTGGAAAACATTTTCCAGATGATGATGAAAAATATAAAGATGCTGACAGCTTAGATTTGTTGAGACACGTAGAAACTCTGATGTCGTCTGCAGGGTTTTCACTCGTAAATATGGATGCGACAATAATTTTAGAAAAGCCAAAATTAAGCTCTTATTTGGATAAAATGAAAAGAAATATTGCATCAGTATTATGTTGTTCTACTGATATCTTGAGTATTAAAGCGACTACTTCAGAGAGAATAGGGTTTGTTGGAAGGCAAGAAGGAATCGCGTGTTTATGTTCTGTTTTGGTTGACAAAATACAATAAGGATTTCTCTTTTGATAGCTGATATTGATGGGATAGGGATGACCTCTCAGAGAACGAGAGAGAGGTTGATTAATCGATTGTATAGTCAAGGTATCAGTAATATTTCGGTGCTTGAANTAATGCGCACGATGCCTCGGCATATATTTTTAGATGAGGCGCTAGCCCATCGGGCGTACGAGGATACTTCGTTGCCTATTGGCTACAAACAGACTCTCTCTCAACCATATATTGTTGCAAAAATGACCGAGTTGCTTCTATCAGGTAAAAAAATGAGAAAAGTATTGGAAATTGGCACAGGATCGGGATATCAATGTGCGGTTTTATCGAAGCTAGTAGGTAAGGTTTATTCGATTGAGAGGATTGAACCTTTATTATCAGCAGCAAGACAGAGATTTGAAGTATTGGGATTGAAAAACATAAAGACTCATTTTGGAGATGGTGGATCAGGGTGGGAAGCCATGGCACCTTTTGATGGAATTATTGCTACCGCAGCGCCCCGTATTGTCCCACAAGCGTTATTAAATCAATTAGCCCCAAATGGAATATTAATAGCGCCAGTCGAAGGTCAAAATTTTCAAGATCTGCGAATGATTACAAGAAAAGGGAAAAGTGATAAATTTATCGAAAAATCTGTTGAATCAGTAAAGTTTGTGCCGATGCTATCTGGTGTGGTTAATTGAATTCTCTCAGTGCGAATAAAAAAGAGATCACATCCAGAGGCATGCTGTTTTTAAAAGGCATGCTGATGGGGATCGCTGACGTTATCCCTGGTGTCTCGGGTTGAACTATTGCTTTTATTACGGGAATCTATCCCCAGTTACTGCTTGCCGTCAATTCATTAAATATGGATGCGTTAAAATCACTTTTTGGTTTAGAAATTCAAAAATTTTGGGTTCAAATACATGGGCCATTTTTGCTTACACTTGGCCTTGGAATCCTACTTAGCTTATTTGTTTTCGCAAATTTTATTGAGTTTTTGCTTCAAAACTATTCCGTCCAGTTATGGGCTTTATTTTTTGGGCTCATTTTAGGTTCCGTAATTATTTTAATTAGACGGAATCCATTTGTTAAATTAATACAGGTATTTTGGTTTCTTTTTGGCGTAATTTTTGCTGTGTCAGTCTCGATTCTGCCATCCATACAAAATGATGATGTTGGTGTTATCCAAATGTTTTTTGCAGGAGGTGTCGCACTATGCGCTATGATATTGCCAGGAATATCCGGTTCTTTTATTCTGCTTTTGTTAGGACTCTACCCAACGTTTATCGATGCGGTAGCGAACGTGAGATTAGAGATGCTTTTTGCTTTCTTTGCTGGTGGTGTGATTGGTTTGATGATGTTCAGTCGTTTTCTGTACTGGGTATTAAAAAAGGCGGAAAACCTTTTTCTCTCCTGTATGTGTGGTTTTTTACTTGGCAGCCTTTCAATAATTTGGCCTTGGCAGGTTCCAAAAAGTTCTGAAGGGATATCAAAAAATATTTGGTCAGGCAAGATGACTCCAGAGGAATACGCAGTGCTGACCGGCAATGATCCTCAAGTTCTATTGTGTCTTTCTCTTTCGGGTATCGGGGTTATAATTGTTTTTTTGCTGAATAAAATCGATTTAAATAATTAGTATTGCTACAGGTAGATAATTTGAGGAAAACTTTTCTTTTCTTTTTGCTTACTATAGTCATTATTGGATGTAACTCCAATCCCGCAGCGGTTGTAACAAGAGAACCTCCTAATAGTATTAAAATTTTGTCACATAAAGTGGAGGAGGGAGAAACATTATTTTCTATTGCATGGCGCTATGATCTGCAATGGGAAAGGCTTGCGCTAATTAATTCTCTGTGTCCTCCGTATCTAATTAGCCCAGGTCAAAAAATTGCACTCTCATTAAAAATATCTAAAAGCGAGGGTTGTAACAACGAAGAGTATATTGTTAAAGCTGGAGATACCCTTTACTCAATCTCGACTGATTTTGACGTAACTTTAAAAAGTATCGCAGATATTAATGGTTTAAAGAGCCCTTATCGAATTAATCCGGGAGAAAAACTTGTCATATCAATGGGATCCTCATCAACCATTCATCAAAAAAATATGCGACCTTATGTCGAGAGCGTTGGCAGGGATTTAAGTCCTTCTAAGCCCAAAATAGAAGTTCCCAAATATAAAACCGATTGGGAGTGGAAATGGCCGCTAAAGGGTAGCGTTGTTGAACGCTTTGATTTAGAGAAATCAAGGAAGGGGATTAGAGTTAAAAACGAATTATCAAAGCAAATAAATCCCGCCGCTCCGGGAAATGTTGTTTATGCGGGCTCAGGTCTAAGAGGATACGGAAATCTGGTAATAATTAAACATAGTGACAAAGTTTTGAGCGCATATGCAAATAATGAAGATATATTAGTTGAGGTGGGTCAGTCGATAACTCAGGTTGACCCAATCTCAAATCTAAATGAAAACCAAGTTGTTTATTTTGAAATCAGGCGCGACGGGAGCCCTGTTGACCCCCTAAAATTTCTAAAATAGATCTTGGTTCTGTAAGCTTAAAATAATATTCCAGAAATTGGTAATAAGCTTGATATAACAAGGCTTACCATTGCCATAACATTTATTAAAATATTCATGGCGGGCCCTGAAGTATCTTTAAATGGATCGCCTACTGTATCGCCGACAACTGCGGCTGCATGAGTATCTGAACCTTTCCCACCTAAATTACCTTTCTCCACATATTTTTTTGCATTGTCCCAGGCGCCGCCGGCATTGGCCATAAATAACGCAAGCGCTACACATCCCAATAAACCACCAGCGAGCATACCACCAAGTGCAATTGCTCCTAAACCAAAGCCTATAACAGGAGGCATAGCAACTGCAATTATTCCAGGAAGCATCATTTTTTTGAGAGCTGCCTTGGTCGCTATCTCAACACATTTTTCAGAATCAGGATCAGCGTTACCTTCCATCAATCCATCAATTTCACGAAACTGTCTTCTGATCTCATTTATCATTTCAAACGCGGCATCACCAACTGCTTTCATCGTAATGGATGAAATTAGGAATGGAATGCAAATCCCTATGAACATTCCGACTAAGACCATCGGATCTGTTATTGATAAGGAGAATGCATCACCGTATTTACTAGAGATTTGAGCTGAATATGCTGAGATGATTGCCAGTGCAGCCAATGCCGCTGCGCCAATAGCAAATCCTTTACCAATTGCCGCTGTTGTATTACCTAATTCATCCAGAGAATCTGTTATCTCTCTTACCTCTTCCCCCATACCCGACATCTCTGCTATACCACCCGCATTATCTGCAACAGGACCATAGGCATCGATCGCCATTGTAATTCCCACTGTTGAGAGCATGCCAACAGCAGCAATTCCAACGCCATACACTCCCGTAATGCCAATATTGGAGGCAATTGAGGTTGAAATAAGGATAATTATTGCAAGTATTGACACAGGTATAACAACAGATTGCATTCCTACTGATAAACCAGTAATCATTACCGTCGCAGGTCCTGTCTCACCGGACGCCGCTATCTCCTTAACTGGTGATCCACCTGTATAGTATTCTGTTATTAATCCTATCGCCACGCCACCTACAGCACCAGTGAGCACACACCAAAGTACAGAAGTCGGAATATCTGAAATTGAATTTACTAGGAAGTAAGCCATGATCATGAAAACCAAAGGGGCAAGTAGCGTTCCTGACCTCAAAGCGCTAGCTGGCGATTTGGCGGATTGAATTTTGACGATCGCAATGCCTACGATAGATGCAATTAACCCTGTTGCAGCGAGTCCTAAAGGAAGAAACATTAGGCTTTGGGAATTTATTGTATATGCTATTGCTATAGATGCAATCATTGAACCACAATACGATTCAAAAATATCAGATCCCATTCCTGCAACATCTCCAACATTATCGCCAACATTATCTGCAATGACTCCAGGATTTCTAGGATCATCCTCAGGGATTCCAGCTTCAACTTTTCCAACTAGATCTGCGCCAACATCAGCTGATTTTGTAAATATGCCTCCTCCAACACGAGAGAAAAGAGCGACAACAGANGCNCCCATTCCGAATCCNTCNAGCGCGTGCACGTNAGATCCGCCATTNGCTGCATAAAAGTAATACAANCTGCCNAGNCCAATTAATCCNAGCGACGCNACGCAAAGACCCATNACAGACCCACCGTAAAATGAAACTGAGAGCGCNGCTGCTGCTCCATCCTTNTGTGCAGCAGTTGCTGTTCGGACATTTGCTTTTGTAGCAGCATACATTCCAATAAATCCCGCAAGAGAGGAACAGGCAGCTCCTACTATTACGGCTACTGCAGTTTCAGTGCNAAGAAANATTCCGGCGAGCACCACCAGCACCATTATAAAAATAACTAGGTATTTATACTCTGTTTTCATGAAGGCGAGCGCGCCTTTATGGATCTGGTCTCCAATCTTTTTAACCTTGTCTTCACCATCTGGATATTTCATTACTAGTGAATAAATGAAAAACGCCGCTACTAAACCGATGATTCCCAGAAATGGAGGGTAAAGAGAAATGTCCATTGATAAGCTCCGATATTTTGAAAANCGGCATTCTAACATTAAAGAACCCATTGCAACATTTTAAAATTGGAGATTTTAATTTTTTTTTAATCTCGGTGTTTATTACCAAAAATGCTACAATTGAAATTAACAAAAAATACTTAATTGAATTTNNTCAATATTGCGGGTTGAGCTAATAAAACTCAAAGCGCGTAAACAATAGTTCATTCAAAAGTGTCAATTTTTGTGACGTAAAAATATTTTGGGAAGCCCATATTGAANAAAAATATACGTATTGCTCTNCTTTTTNTAATCCTATTGGTACTCTGGTTCAGTAGTGGGTTTTTNAAGACAGACAAGGAGGAAGCGTCTGAAAATACTCCTGAATCGAAAATTTCGGTACAAGCAATTGCTCTTAAANGAGAAGTGTTTTCACCAAGACTNAGCTTCAGGGCATATACTGAGGCAAATAGAGACATCAACTTGGTATCAAAAGTAAGCGGTGAGATAGTTGCTCTAGATGCAAAAGAAGGTGACTATCTTGAAGCTGGAGCCTCTGTGTGTAGGATAAATGCAGAGGACAAGACTGCAAAATTAGAACATGCGAAGGCTGTTCTGGCTGAATCTAGGCTTCGATACGAAGGGGCAATCAAACTTGATGAAAAAGGTTATCAGTCTGAGTTAGTGAAAGCACAAACACTTTCAGATGTTCTGCGTGCTGAGGCCCTTGTAAAAAGACTGTCTCTCGATATCGATAATTTGAATATCATCGCGCCATTCTCGGCAACNGTTGAAAAAATCCCAGTTGAAATGGGTCAAGTACTTGCAGTTGGATCAGTTTGTGCTTCTCTAGTGGATTTGGATCCAATTAGAATCGTAGCTAACATTGATTTTGACGATATTTATAACGTGGATCTTGATTCTAGAGTTTTTTTTGAAATAGCTGATAGACNGCTTACTCCTGCAAAACTGCAATTTATATCAAAACAATCAAATGATGCGACGAGAAGTTATAGGATAGAGGCAGTAGCGGATAATACGAACATGAGAATATTAGCTGGGCTACCAGCAAAACTCGTAGTGGAAATGGAAGAAATGAAGGCTCACTTTTTACCTGCCAGTGCTATTTTATTAAATGATCAAGGAGCGACAATAACAAAAATCTTAAGGGATGATGTTGTGGATTCAGTCGAAGTGTCGATACTTGGTGAAGAAAAGGAAGGTCTNTGGGTAGCGGGCCTTCCTTTTGAAAGTNTGGTGATTACTGTTGGACAGAATTACGTAGTCGATGGTGACCTTGTCAATATTGAAATATCCGATAGATAAATTAAGCAATGAAATTTCTTGAATTCGTCATATCGCACTCCAGGGCGACCATTGCAATTATGATCTTAGTTGTTCTTTCTGGGGTAGGTTCCCGTGTCTCTATACCAATTGAAATGTCTCCGAATGTAGTTTTACCCATAGTGATGACGATGGTTAGGCTCGATGGAATATCGCCTGAGGATGGAACAAGATTGCTGGTAAGACCGATAGAAAAGGAACTCAAAACTCTTGATGGNATTGAAGAAATTCAGGCGATGGCTAGTGAAGGTTACGTTGTTGTAACAACTGAATTTGAGGTTAGTGACAATATAAAACAAGCTGTAGCAGATGTCCGAGAGGCTGTCGACAGAGCTAAAGCAGATTTCCCTCAGGATACTGAGGAACCGATCATTGATGAATTGAGTCCGAATCCGGAACCCTCCATAGTTATTACTTTCTCAGGCGATAAAGCAAGTGAGAGAGAACTTTTTGATGCGGCTATATTTCTTCAAAGAAGATTAGAAATACTACCGGAAATACTTACAGCCAAATTGAGCGGTAATCGGGAAGAAATTGTGGAGATTGAAATCGATCCGGAAAAACTAAAGTTTTTTAATATTTCCATCAACGAATTTGCACGCGCGATTTCATTGAATAATCTTTTAATCCCAACTGGAGAAATAGATGTTGCGGGAGGAAGATTCGGTATCAAAGTCCCGGCAATTTTAGAGTCATACTCTGATATCGCAAGCGTTCCAATTAAAGCATCCCGAAATAGTGCAATAACCCTTGGAGATTTGGCTAAGGTAAGGCGAACCTTTCGAGATGCTCAGGGCTACAGTTTAATAAATGGCGAAAAAGCGCTTGCGATTGATGTTAGGAAGAGAATTACAGCAAATTTAATAGATACAGTGGAAAGTACCAAAAATGTTATCGAAACATATAAATCTGATTTTTCTGAAAATATCAAAATCGGATATGCGTTTGACGTATCAGAAATGACTGAGAACATGGTAAATGAGCTNGAGGGNAATATTATTACTGCGATGTGTTTAGTGCTNGCTTTGGTGGTTGCAGCATTAGGATTTAGATCGGGGTTGCTTGTTGGATTTGGAATNCCTTTTAGTATTTTAGGGGCGCTAATNATNATCAATTATTTGGGTCACAGCTTTAATTTCATGGTTATGTTTGGTCTTCTTTTATCACTTGGGATGCTAATTGATGGGGCAATTGTTGTGGTAGAGTACGCCAATACTCAAGTCTCGGAGGGTTTGTCGTTTCGAAAGGCTTATTCTGATTCTGTGATAAGAATGGCGGTTCCAGTAATTGCCTCGACTGGAACTACTTTAGCAGCTTTTTTACCTTTATTATTTTGGCCTGGTGTATCAGGTGATTTTATGTCNTATCTCCCAATTACTGTATTCGCAGTTTTGGGATGGTCTTTGATGTATGCCCTTATTTTTGTGCCAACCCTTGGAACCATTTTAGGAAGAAGGCGTGGAAAGAATAAGACTCTTCCAGAAGATAGAGAGTCAGAGCGATCTGCTAGAACGTTATTTTTACCTCTCGAAAAACTTTATTTAAAAATTTTGAGACCAGTGGTTGATTTTCCCTTAAAGTTCGCCGGGCTTATTTTTCTGATTATCTTCGGAATATTTTTTCTTTATTCCAAATTTAATGCAGGTCAAGAGTTTTTTACCCCGATTGAAAGCCAGTATGGAATGGTTGAAATTCGAGCCCAGGGAAACCTGTCAATAGATGAACAAAAAGAAATTACTTCGAAAGTTAATCGAATCGTGGAAAGCATTGATGGAGTCAAACAACTTTATGGATATTCCAATACATCAAATTATGTGACATTCGGATCTGATGTTAGTCGTGATCANATTAGTACTATTTTGGTGGAGTTAACGTTAAGAAAGGATAGACAGCTAGGTAGCAATGAGATATTTAACATAATTCGTGAGCGAACTAAATCAATTCCTGGGATCTTCGTTACAGGACAAGAAGTGGAGCAGGGGCCCCCGACCGGAAAAGATATTCAAATTCAGCTTTCTTCGCCGGATAGANAGGCTCTCCATGAAAAANCTGAAGAATTGCGNGTTTGGATAGATCAAAATGTTGACGGNATCAGAGATCTTCAAGATACATTACCANTAGCAGGTATTCAGTGGGAAATCGATATTGATGAATCAAGAGCTGCTATGTTAGGNGTTGACATTGCGTCGGTAGGTAACATGATTCAGNTAATCACTCATGGGGCTATAGTAGGGAAATTTAGGCCTGATGATGCAGATGATGAAATTGAAATCAGGCTACGCTTTCCTAATGAAGAAAGAAAGCTCAGTAATATTAGCGACTTGCGAGTCGACTCTAGGTATGGACCTGTTCCTATTGGTTCCTTCACCAATATTATTGCGGCAGAAAGAGTTGACTCAATTCAAAGAATTGATATGAAAGAGACAGTTTTTGTTTTGGCAAATAGCCAAGATGGATATTTGTCGGATGATCAGGTTAGCATCATAAATTCTTGGGTAGAGGCGAATCAAGATCCCAATGTAGAGGTGCAATTCCGGGGAGCTAATGAGGAACAGCAAAAATCGGCAGATTTTTTGTTGACGGCTTTTTTGCTAGCAATGTCTGTAATGCTGATCATGCTAGTCACACAATTTAATAGTTTCTATCAAGCAGGATTGATTTTATTTTCTGTTATCCTTTCCACCGCAGGTGTTCTTCTTGGTCTTTTAATTGCGCAAGCAACATTCAGTACTGTGCTTACAGGAGTTGGAATAGTAGCNCTTGCAGGTATTGTAGTTAACAATAATATCGTGCTTATAGACACTTACAATTATATTCGAGCAAAAGACAATCTTATCACTGCCACTGAAGCAGTTTTCGAGGCGGCAAGAGCCAGATTCAGGCCCGTAATGCTCACAACGATTACTACCGTTGTAGGATTACTCCCTCTGGCAAATGGAATGAGCATTGATTTAGTAAATCGAACATACACAGTTGGCGGCATGGTTTCCTCTTGGTGGCAACCGCTCGCAAGTGCTATCGTTAATGGCCTGCTANTAGCAACCTTACTTACTCTTTTACTCACTCCAGCTATGNTGCTCATTCCAGAGATTATTTCTAAGAAGTTAGGAATTCGAATAGCGAATCATGAGCACAATATTCAATAGTTTCCTTTAATGAGAAAGATAATTCACTGTGACTGTGATTGTTTTTATGCCTCAGTGGAGATGAGAGATAATAAAGCTCTTTGTTCATTGCCAATTGCGGTTGGAGGAAGTAAGAATGGGAGAGGAGTTTTAACTACTTGTAATTACATAGCGCGTAGCTTTGGAGTGAGGTCCGCTATGCCAACTAGAACGGCTCTTCAATTATGCCCAAGATTAGTGATTCTTCCCGTCGATATGCAAAAATATCGAGATGTATCAAATCAAATAAAGGCTATATTTTTGGAGTTTACTGAAAGGGTTGAGCCAGTTTCACTGGATGAGGCATATTTAGATGTCAGTTATAATAAGGAATTTTCGGGGAGTGCCTCACTTCTTGCCAATCATATAAGAGAGAAAATTCACTCTGAAGTTGGTGTGACGGCCTCCGCTGGAATAGCTCCCAACAAGTTCCTCGCTAAAATCGCCAGTGATATTAATAAACCAAATGGACAGTTTGTTATTACTCCAAATGACGTAGACGCGTTTATGCCAGGGTTGAATATCAGAAAAATTCCTGGAGTGGGGACAATATCAGAAAGGAAATTAAATAAATTAGGCATTTATACATGTTCAGATATACAAAGCTCCTCANCGGATGCCTTGATNAAGGCGATGGGNTCATTCGGTGAAGTNCTNTTCAAAAGGAGTTTTGGAATTGANGACAGAGAGGTGCAACATAAACACNTANGAAAGTCGATNAGTATTGAGAGAACATTCCCTGAAGACTTAAAGGATTTTGAAGCCTGTCTAAAAAAGGTTCCATATCTGCTAGAAAATTTTCAAAATAGACTTTCACGATTAAGTGACAAGTACCATGTAAAAACATGCTTTGTTAAAGTAAAGTTTAATGATTTCTCTCAGACTACTCTTGAGAAAAATTCAATAAAAACTTTTACAGTCGAAAATCTCGAATCACTAATCTACGAAGCCTGGATCAGAAAGTCGCGCCCAGTAAGATTAATGGGTTTGGGCGCAAGAATCTCGCTAAATNGAAAAGACAAAGCTAAAAGACAGNTAGAGCTGCTGTCTTAAAAAATAATTTGCTCTCATCAACGTTTTGATTTTAACGTGCTACTTAAACTGCTGTCTCAAATATTTGCTTTTCCGCATGATAGCTTGATCTAACCAATGGTCCACATGCATCACTTTTAAAGCCAATTTTCTTTGCGTATTTACTGTACTCTAGAAATTCGTTTGGATGAACGTATCTTTGAACCGCAAGATGACTCTTTGAAGGTTGCAAGTATTGCCCAATAGTGATCATCTCAACTCCATGATCCCTGAGATCTTGCATCGTCTCAAAAATTTCATCTTTNTTTTCGCCTAGACCAACCATAAGCCCTGATTTTGTGGGAATTGATGGATTATTTATTTTGAATTCTCTAAGAAGTTTGAGAGACCAAAGATAGTTCGCTCCCGGCCTTGCCTCTCGATATAGGCGAGAAATTGTTTCTAAATTATGATTAAAAACATCGGGAGGAGATTTCGAGAATTTTTCAATAGCAATCGACATTCGACCTCTGAAGTCGGGGACTAATATTTCTACTTTTATATGCGGTGAATTGGCTCGAATTGCATCAATGCATTCAACGAAATGGTTTGCTCCNCCATCTCGNAAATCATCTCTGTCGACCGAAGTGATTACTGCATATTTAAGCTTCATTTTGGATATTGCTAAAGCTAGATTTTTCGGTTCATCAGGGTCAAGAGCATTTGGCTTTCCATGTCCCACATCACAAAAAGGACACCGTCGTGTGCATATGTCTCCCATAATCATAAATGTTGCAGTTCCATTTGAGAAACATTCATTTAAATTTGGGCAGGCACCTTCCTCACANACGGTCGACATTTTATGAGATCTCAAAATNGTTTTGACCTCAGAAACTTTATCAGAATTAGAAAGTCTTATTCGAAGCCAGTCTGGTTTTTTAGGACTATCATCGAGGTTTATGACTTTTATCGGTATGCGCTCCACTTTTTTTGAGTCACGCAGTTTTTCTCCCCGAACTAATCTGCTTGTTCTTTTCGGAGGCTCCATATTTCCAGAGTTTTTATCTATAACTGTCATAGTCTTTATGTTCGATCTCTGTGAGGATTATTTTATCAGTATGATTGTTATACCCTAAATTCTTCGTGAGTATCTCTCTAAAACTAGCCTGGACTCTGTCAAACTGAACATTGATATGAGTTTCACTCTTTAGTTGGGTCATTTCTATCCCAAGACCACAAGCATTGATCCTGGACCAAGGAGACATATTCATATCAATATTGAAATTCACGCCGTGATAAGTATAGCCCTTTCGAACTCTCAGACCAATTGAAGCTATTTTCTTACCAGATTCGCAAAACACTCCACGAGAAGAATTTTTAGTATGTCCTTCAACATTCCATAGTGCCATGGTCTCGATTACGGATTTTTCTATAACATCGATTAGTTCAAAAATTTTTGAATTAGCGCGTTTTAAATCAATCAGAGTATACGCAGTTATTTGTCCATGACCATGAAAGGTGACATGGCCTCCGCGATCGCTCTGAACAACGGGAATATCACCTGAGGCTAAAATATAGTCACTATTACCAGCTTGACCTTGAGTAAAAACAGGATGGTGCTCCAGAATCCATATTTCGTCAGCAGTACTTTCTGACCGAACATTTGTGAAATGTTTCATCCGGCTCAGAATTTTCTCATAAGATTGCTTACCAATTTCTCTGATAACCAGCGTCTTACTCATATGATGTTCAAATCACCATTTTTACGCATTTATCATCCTTTAAACAGTTAGATAATTTCATCACTTGTTCTTCGCTTTTAGCCTTTATTATAAAAGTCGAGGCGACCCAGGTATTATTCTTGCTAAGTTTTTCAGAGAGTTTTCTATATTCTCTTANNCCTACTTGTCTATTCATTACGGATTCAACATGTGCATAAAACTCTGGTGTTGCATCGCCAATAACTTTAATAGGGTAATCACAAGGAAATTTTATTAGTGGTTTCTCTTGAGCACACATTAGGCCTTATCCTAGGAGAGAAGATTAGTAAAAAATAACACTAGCCAATCGATTATCCTGGATAAAAAGTTTCCTTCGGTAATGTTTTGTGCAGATACGAGAGGGATTTCAAGTAGTAATTCATTGTCTAAGTTTATTTTAAGCAAGCCAAGTGGGTCACCAACTTTAACGGGCGCCTTTATCACTTCATCAATAGTGAATTCGGCTTTTAAGTCGTCCTCTGCACCCCGGGGGAAAGTGAGAATTGCATCTTCGTCAATAGTCAAATTTAGAAATTTTTCCGCTCCAAACCATATTTTTACATCAGACTTTATAATCTCTTGAGACTTGAACAATGTTTGAGTATTAAAATAGCGAAAACCATAAGATAGTAATCTTTGCGATTCTCTGGATCTTATTTCATCATTTGAGGCCCCAAGCACAACAGAAATCAAGCGCATATCTTCTCTTTCTGCAGATGCAACCAAACAAAAACCAGCTTCATCTGTCCTACCCGTTTTCAACCCATCAACACTCTTATCTCTCCAAAGTAGCCGGTTTCGATTGGGCTGGTTGATATTATTATGTTTAAAATATTTTTCCGAATATATTTTATATGACGTGGGATGGTCTTTGATTATGGCATTTGCTATTTTTGCTAAGTCTCTAGCGGACGAGTACATTCCTTCCTCAGGCAAACCGGATGAATTTTTAAATTCACTATTGGTCATCTGCAATAACTCAGCTTGTTGATTCATTAGATCTGCAAATGCTATCTCACCACCTGAAATATGCTCAGCAAGTGCGATTGAAGCATCATTGCCCGATTGAATAATTACACCTTTCATGAGATCTATTACGGGTACTTTGCTCCTAGGATCGAGAAACATTGTAGATCCACCAGTTTTTGCACCTCCCTTTCGCCAAGCATTGTCACTAATCGTTACAAGATCTTCTGGTTTTATTCTTCCAGCTTTAATCTCGTTAGAAGTGATATAAGTCGTCATCATTTTTGCAAGGCTTGCTGGTGGTAAACGCAGGTCAGCATCATTTTCCAGTATTACTGTGCCTGTCGAAGCATCTACTAGGATCCAAGATTTGGCATTAATAGACGGTTCAGCGGGAATAATTTGTTTTGAATTGACTGATAAGGAGATCAGAAGACTGAATAAAAATATAACAAAAAAATTAGTTTTCATAAACGTGCCGCGAAGAATTCAGAGATTCTATGTTTGTATTTTAAGATCAATTAATAGAATTAGCCACTTATAAGGTAGTTTATATTTAGTTGTTTAACACAGATGCACTTCGCAAAAGCGGTCTTTTACTAAGTAGCTAAGCTGAGTGACGGCCATCGCATATTTCACTCGTGGATTATATCTCCCGATAACATGAAAATTTTGAAACCCAAACCAATATTCGTCTCCAGTTTCGTTGTCTAGCTTTATAGGCAAAGCTTTTAGTCCTGGTTTTGTATCTAGATTCAAGGGTTCAAGACCTAACTCAGTAAAGTTTCCGATTGATTTTTTTGGACGTGAAATTTTGTTATATATGATTTCGTGTGCCCGTTTTTCTGTCAGTTTTGCCTTAGCTACAATTATTTCATCTTTTTCCCATCCATGACGCATTAGGTAATTAGCCACGCTTCCTATTGCATCTGCAGGATTTTTCCAGATGTCAGCGATAGTGTCATTATCAAAGTCTACGGCATAATTACGATAGCTATCTGGCATAAATTGCCCGAAACCCATTGCTCCAGCATATGATCCTTTTAGTGATAGAGGGTCAATTTTTTGCTCTCGCGCGAGAAGGAAAAGATTTTCAAGTTGATGTGTAAAAAATAGTCTTCGGGATTCTCTATCCTCATATTTCGTGTAGTAGTCAAAGGCTAAGGTGGATAGCGCATCAATGACTCGGAAGCTTCCCATATTTTTACCGTAGTTCGTTTCTATGCCAATAATACTGACGATAATTTCAGGGTTAATTCCAAATTCTTCATGAGCGTTTTCAAGTACGTCTATATTTTCTCTCCA
>PALW01000014.1 GCA_002710745.1 Porticoccaceae bacterium | reverse complement strand
TCATGCAGATGATGATCATGCAGATGAAGATCATGCAGATGAAGATCATGCAGATGAAGATCACGCAGATGAGCATGATGATCATGGCCATGGCGAACCTACAGTGTTCTCTAATGACTCAGATGAAATTGGTGCTACTTTTGACCTAAGCTCTGATGACTTTGCTCAAAAAGTATCCATAAATATGCTCAGTGAAGAAGCTTCTATTGTTGGTTCTGAAGCATTTATGAATCCTGCCACTAGCGATGAGGTTACACTGGGTTATTATGCCTCTATGGACATTGGTCAATTCACTGTCGACTTTGGTGCGCGCTTTGATTTCATAGATAGAGAGGGCTCTCTATCCCATGAAGAGGAGCATCATGATGAAGATCATGCAGATGAAGATCATGCAGATGAAGATCATGCAGATGAAGATCATGCAGATGAGCATCACGATGATGAGCACGAAATGGAGTACTATAGTCGATCTGATAATAATACTAGCTTATCTTTGTCTATCAGTAATGAACTTACTGATTCATTATCATTTACCTTGGGTCTATCGAATGTCGAAAGATCTCCCTCCGTAATTGAATTGTTCATGAATGGTGCTCATATGGCCACTGGCAGATATGAAGTTGGTAATGTAAATATGATGTCGGAAACTTCAAACAATATTGATCTTAATTTTGTTTATGAGAATGACGGATATTTTGGTACGTTATCATTTTTCAGGAATGAGGTAGATAACTATATATACCTTATGGATGAAACTGAAGAGGAGCACGAGGAGCATGAAGAAGAGCATGATCATGGTGGTTTGATTAGAGCAGATTATCTTCAAGCTGATGCATTGCTCCAAGGGTATGAGCTAGAGGTCGGGAAGTTATTCGATCTTGGTGCTGGAGAGCTTGAGTTGTCATTTGCAAGAGATGCGCTGAAAGCTGAGTTTGCAGCTGGCGGATATCTGCCCAGGATAACTCCACCGAGGAACATCCTCTCAGCTGAGTATACGCAGGATTCACTTGCACTCGAAATGTCTTTCAAAGATGTAGAAAGTCAAAAGGATACCGCGATTGGTGAGACGGCAACTGACGGTTATCAAATGCTCAATTTCAATATGACGAAAAGTTTCGTTTTTTCAGATACTGAGAAATTGTCATTAACGGTCTTTGCTAAAAATATCCTTGATGAGGTAGCTAGGAATCATGCGTCGTTTGTAAAAGATGAAGTGCCTTTACCAGGCAGAAATATCGGTTTGAAAGTAAACTTCCAGTATAACTAATCGATATTAGTTACAAAATCTCTCTTAAATTTATGTAAAGGGAGAATAAAATTAAAGGGACCAAATTTTTTGGTCCCTTTTTTTATTTGATTTTTTTAAACGTCTATCAACTATTCGTCAATTAAATTAATAGTGAAAAGTGATACTATCGTTGGAAAAGTATGTAAAATTGCACGCCTTATTTCTTAAAAATTCGCAGACATAGAAAATGACTGATTCCTCCGTTAAAACACCATTCTCGTTTGTAGATATGGAACATGAGATTCTTGAGTTTTGGGCGAAAACAGACGCCTTTGCGCACTCATTAGAAAAAAATCAGGAGAATGACCCCTTTATTTTCTATGATGGTCCTCCTTTTGCTACTGGACTTCCTCATCATGGCCATCTTGTTGCCAGCACGATTAAAGATATCGTGCCTCGGTATTGGACAATGAAAGGATGCCATGTGATAAGAAGATTTGGCTGGGATTGTCATGGTCTGCCCATAGAGCATGAAATAGATAAAAAATTAGGCATGTCAGCTCAAGATGCTGTTAAAACGCTTGGTATCGCTGGATATAATGATGAATGTCGATCGATAGTTCAACGGTATGTTACAGATTGGCAACATACTATTACTCGGATTGGACGCTGGGTAGATTTTGATAATGATTACAAAACAATGGATGCCTGGTACATGGAATCCGTTTGGTGGGTCTTTAAGCAGCTTTGGGATAAAGACCTTATCTATCAAGGCGTTAAAGTTATGCCGCTATCGACATCATTGGGAACTCCATTAGCTAACTTTGAGGCTACTTCAAACTATCAGGATGTTCAGGATCCTGCAGTAACTGTTCTATTAAAATTGGAACAAGAGGACGCGTTTTTAGCAGTATGGACAACAACACCATGGACTTTGCCATCTAATTTGGCAGTATGTGTGGGCGAAAATATTGTCTATGAATTGGTGCAAGATAATGAAACTGGACGAAAAATATATCTCGCTCAAACAAGGGTCGCGCATTATTTTGGAGAGGATGTAAAGATTCTCAGCGAAGTTAAAGGTTCAGATCTTGTAGGAAAAACTTATAAGCCAGTTTTTCCATATTTTGTTGATCAAAAAGAATTAGGTGCCTTCGTAGTTTTAAGCGATGATTATGTGACTACTGAGAGTGGAACGGGCCTTGTTCATCAGGCTCCTGCCTTTGGCGAGGATGACTTAAGAGTGATTCAATCACATGACATTTCAGCAATGGTTTGCCCTGTGGATTTACATGGAAAATTTACTGATGATGTTACTGATTTTGCCGGGATGTATGTAAAGGATGCAGATAAGAAAATTATTGAATACTTAAAAGCCAGTAAAGACCTTCTTCGCCAGGAGGTCATTCAACATAGCTATCCATATTGTTATCGCTCAAATACCCCTCTAATTTATAGAGCAATTCCTTCTTGGTATGTGCGAGTCAGTAACATAAAAAACAAAATGATAGATGCAAATAGTAAAATCAATTGGGTTCCCGAACACATAAAAGACGGTCGTTTCGGTAACTGGATAGAAGGTGCTATAGATTGGGCGATTTCTCGGAATCGAGTCTGGGGGACTCCACTGCCCGTTTGGATTAATGATGTCACCGAAAAGACTATATGCATTGGTTCTATTGATGAATTAGAAAAATATACTGGTATTAGAGTAAATGATTTGCATCGAGAATACGTAGACGACCTATCATTCTCTTTAGAAGGTGAGGAGGGTGTTTATAAAAGAATCGAAGAGGTTCTAGATTGTTGGTTTGAATCGGGCTCAATGCCTTATGCCCAACTCCATTTTCCTTTTAAAAACAGAGAACTGTTTAAAGCAGGATTTCCGGCAGAGTTCATTGCTGAGGGTTTAGATCAAACGCGAGGATGGTTCTATACATTGACTGTTCTTGGTGCTGCTCTATTTGACAAACCCGCTTTTAGAAACGTCATTGTTAATGGCATGGTGATGGCTGAAGACGGTAAAAAAATGTCCAAAAGCCTCCGTAATTACACGGCTCCCGATGAGTTGATGGAGAGATATGGAGCTGATGCTTTGAGACTTTACTCTATTAATTCAGGATTGGTTAAAGGGGAAGAGCAGCGGTTTTCTGATTTGGGAGTAAAGGACATGGTCAGAAGGGCGCTTTTACCATGGTACAACGCGTATTCTTTTTTTAATACTTATGCGGTCATAGATAACTGGTCAGTCGATAAATTGAGTGAAGAGAGTACAAATATTTTAGATAAATGGTTAATTTCTAGGATTCAAACATTAAAAACCAACGTTGCTGCAGAGATGGAGAAATATCGTTTATACAATGTTGTTCCCGAACTTTTTATCTTCATTGAGGATCTAACGAATTGGTATATTCGACTCAACCGCACACGGTTTTGGGGTTCCGGCTTAGGAGAAGACAAAATTTCAGCATTCAGCACACTTTACGTTGTTTTGGTGGATCTTTGTAAACTGATGGCTCCTTTCACGCCATTCTTATCAGATTATCTATATCAAAAGTTGTCCTCGTTTAAAGAACAAGATCAAGCAGCATCAGTTCATTTATGCCGATATCCGGAGGCGGAAGTAGGNTTTNTAAATATGCGCCTTGAATTAGCCGTTGATCGAATGCAACAGGTAATCTTATTAGGACGACAAAGGCGCGAAGAAGTAAAAGTGGGTTTAAGAACTCCGCTNANGAAAATGATAATAATAAATAAGAATCAAGAATTGNTGTCGGATATGAGAAGTTTGGAAGGATACCTAAAAGAAGAACTGAACGTTCAAGAAATAGATTACCGAGCTGATGAGGAAAACTTTATNGANTTCAAAGCAAGGCCGAATTTTCCAATTTTGGGGAAGAGACTNGGTAAAAAAATGAAGGGATTTGCATCCAAAATATCCAGCTTAAATTTCAATGAAATAAAAAAGTTAATGAGTGAAGAGAAGATTGAAATTGAAGTGGACNATGACGTTGAAATCTTCACGACGGACGAGATCGATATCTTGCAAGAAGGTAAACAAAATTCCAATACCATATCCAATCGCAAAATAAGTATTGATCTTGATTGCACGTTAACCCCTGAGCTCAAGCGTGCAGGTTACGCTCGTGAATTTGTCAATCGTATTCAAAGATTACGGAAAGATAGAGATTTTGAAGTGAGTGATCGAATTGCATTAACTTACAAAGCAGAAGAGGTATTGTCTGCAGCAATTGAAGAGCATCTTAATTACATCATGAATGAAACGCTGAGTAAGAGTGTTAAATTTGAAAAAAATCTCAATGGTGTTGTAACAGAAATTGATGATTTAACGCTCGAATTTGATATTAAACAGTTAAACAGTTAAACAGTTAAACAGTTAAACAGTTAAACAGTGAAAAAGTTGTAGATGTCACTAAACTAATATTTTTATAAAAATCTATGGGAATTAGCAAAGCGGCAAAAAGTGTATTAGAAAGAGCTAGCTTCCCTCTCGTGCCCAGAACTTTCACGTTTTTGAATGACATCAGAATTCAAGCACGAAAAAAAATCAAGTCCTCTGTTGAGTCGGTTATCAATAATTCTTCGGTGATCATCACTCAAGAAATAATTTCAGGAGTAAGTTGTACCTGTATAAATCCAGAGATTTTTTTAACTAAAACAAAAATTTTATATGGTTTTGGTGGTGGATTTGTGTCTGGAAGTGCTTACGAAGATCTCACCATCGCAGTCCCGATTTCTGAAAAGCTTGGAGCAACAATTATCATCCCAAATTATAAACTTTCGCCAGAGTTTCCATGGCCTAATGCTTTGAACGAAGCATTTGACATTTATAGTTCAATTTGTGAAAAACCGTTTATGATGCTAGGTGAGTCCGCTGGTGGAAATTTAATACTTGCTTTAGCACAGAAGGCGCAATATGAGGGATTATCAATGCCTAGAGCAATTGCATTGATATCTCCATGGGTTGATCTTTCGAATATCGGTGATAGTTTAGATTTTAATGATGGACTTGATCCCATGTTGTCGAAACAANATCTTGATTTCGCGGCTAAAACTTACGCGCCGGCGGACAAATTTTCTGACCCTTTTGTTTCCCCTATTCATGGGACTTTTACATCCGATTTNCCACCTACATTCATTAGCACAGGTGAAAAAGATCTTTTGCGCAGTCAATCGGAACGCTTGAATGAAATTCTTATNGAATCAAATGCTAATGTTGAATTAAAAATCTGGGGAGGCATGTGGCATGTTTTTGAATGGTTCCCAGAACTTCCAGAGTCGAATGAGTCCCTTAATTTGATATCAGAATTTATGAAAAAATGTGACTGTGATGATCAAAAATAACCAAATTCTGTCAATTTATATGTATTGTCTTTGTCTCTAAATAGTCCTCTAGTCCCATTTCTCCGCCCTCTCTTCCATTACCAGATTGCTTATAACCTCCAAATGGTGAACCATAGTTATATGCACCCCCATTAATGTGTACGGCACCGGCGCGAAGACGTGAGGCAACACGTCTAGATTTCTGCTCATCATTTGTTTGAATATAAGCCGCAAGTCCATAAGGTGAGTCATTTGCGATGTTAATTGCATCTTCCTCTGAATCAAAAGGAATCATAACTAGTACAGGCCCAAATATTTCCTGTTGCGCAATTTGCATGTCATTGGAGACATCCGAGAAGACGGTAGGTTTAACAAACCAGCCTTCATTCATGTTATCAGGTTTGCCTAAACCCCCTGNTAGGAGAGTAGCGCCCTCATTAATTCCAATTTCTATCATTTTCTGAACTCGGTCGAATTGGATCTTGTCAAAAAGTGGTCCTATATGAGCACCTTCATTGAGAGGATTATCGACTAACACTTTTTCTGAGGCTTGTTTCGCAATTTCTACAGCCTTTTCATAGCAATTACGTTCAACAAGCATTCGGGTTGGAGCATCACAAGATTGCCCGGTATTAAACATACACTCGTCGACGGATTCGGTGACGCGAGTCAATAANTCACAATCAGAAAAAACAATATTTGGTGATTTACCTCCCAATTCTAAAGTTACTCGTTTTACAGTCTCTGCTGAGTCACAAGTGACGTTTCTTCCTGCTCTTGTTGATCCTGTAAATGACATCATTTGGATATCTTGATGACATGACAGTGCAGACCCGACCTCAGGACCATCGCCATGCACGAGATTAAAGACACCTTTTGGATATCCTGCTTCGTGAATTATTTCCGCGTAAATCATAGCGGANACTGGAGTATGCTCTGAGGGCTTTAAAATGCAGGTGCATCCGGTTGCAAGTGATGGAATGACTTTTAATGCAATCTGATTAATTGGCCAATTCCACGGAGTAATTAGTCCGCATACGCCAATTGGCTCAAAGACAATTTCATCGCCATTTTCCAGTTTTTTATGCTCTTGATGTTTTTCTAAAGCATTGATAAACCCATCCAGATGTCCAATTGCGGCATCAGCTTGAGCTTCTTTAGACATCGTAATTGGGGCACCCATTTCTAATGTCATTGCATAGGCCAATTCATCAAATCTTTTTTCAGTCACTTTTCTCAAACTCTTCAATAGTGATAGCCTTTCCTGTTTGGAATACATAGAAAAGGTAGAAAACGCATCTTTTGCAGCTTGGACAGCTCGGTCAACGTCTTTTGAATTGCCCANGAAAATTTTACCTATGGTCGTTTCAGTAGCTGGATTTTGAACATTAAATTGATTATTAGAGATCGCCGATACCCACTCTCCATTAACGTAGTGATTGGGCAAATTCTCTAAGTTTATTTTATGTGACATTTACCTTGCCTTTACTATGACTGNGTTTATTATATTNTCNAGCTGTTCGAGAGATATTGATTTTGGNTTTGTTTGCGCTGCACTATCCTGCATCGCTTTTTTCGCTATTCTATGCGCACAGTTTTTAGGTACATTTATCTCAGNTAGTGACTTCGGTATTTTAAAGTCATCGAGCATTTTTTCTGTATGTTCGATAAANCTCTCCATNCTCGTTGTTTTTAGATCAATTGCNTTTGCCATTTTTTCTGTAGATTTTGGCATNTCTGGGAGATTATATTTTAGGATACTTGGGAGGATTATGGCATTTGTTAAACCATGCTGAGTATCAAACTCCGCGCCTACCATGTGAGAGATAGCGTGCACTAGTCCCAATCCTTTGAGAAAGGCGATACCTGCAAGACATGATCCGACCAACATACCTCCTCGCGCAAAAATATTTTTTGGCTCTTGAACAGCAACTGGCAACCAAGTGTTTACTAGCATTAGGCCTTCGAGAGCTGCTCCATCACAAAGAGGGTGAAAATCAGGAACCAAATAGGCTTCGATTGCATGGACCATTGCGTCGANGCCAGTCCATGCNGTATAAGTTTCAGGTAGCNCAATCGTTAATTCAGGATCCAGTAAGGCTAATTCTGGTTTAAGATCTTTATGCCAAACACAGAATTTCATTGCTTTGGACGTATCAGTGACCATAGCTGTGCTCTCTGTCTCAGCGCCAGTGCCTGCGGTAGTCGGTATTGTTATTAATTTTGGAAATGTTTCACTTGCCGAAATCANTGGAGATGGTTTTTCGAATTCAAAATCCCAAAGATCATGACTATTTTTTGCAGTCATGCAGATTCCCTTTCCTCCATCCATTGCGCTACCGCCACCAATTGCGATTACAGCATCATGATTTCCATCTAAAAAAAGCTGTTTGCCGGCCGCAATATCAGTATCTAAAGGATTTGGTGAGATATTTTTAAATGAAGCAAATGAAATGTTTGATTTAGATAAATAAGTTTCTAGCTTTTCTATGAAAGGAAGATCTGCGCTACCNTTGTCAGTAACAATCAATGGATTTTTTATTCCAAGNAGGGAGCATTTCTCTCCAATTTCCATAAGTCTCCCAGGTCCATAAGCAATTGGCACAGGAAATGTCCANTCTTGATGTGTAGTAAAAAAACTTTTTGNTTTATCAATCAATATGCTCATAAATTCTTCTTATATTAAGTTTTTTAGGTTTCTTAATTTCGTTACAGNTGGTATCTCTTTTTCGATTCCCCTCACAATAAGGCGGGCTGGATCAATAAAAGGAATGTCAACCACGGTTGCCTCATGCTTTGTTCCATCAGGATGATAAAGTTGAACTTTTTTTTCAAGCCAGTCATCGTGATGGTCAAAGACTACATAGCCAATACCCAGATCTAATGTCAGCGAGGGCGTCCCAGCTGTAATAAAACCAACTTCCTGTCCTTCTAGTATTATTTTAGCTCCTGAGACAGGTATTTTTGTTTTACATGTTAAACCAAAAAGCCTACATCTTTTTTCACGATTTAAGAGAGCCTCTTTACCAATAAATTGATCCTTACTCAGATCTATAAAGCCTCCAAGTCCTGCATCATAAGGAGACATATCGGGTGTCATATCAGTTAAGTTGCCAAGAATTCCGCCCTCAATTCGCCTCATNGTCATCGCTTTTGTAGATGAGAACTCCATTCCAAATGGTTTNCCAATNTCTATCAAGTAGTCCCAGAGNATTAGGTGGTTTGTGTTCACATTAGTGTATATCTCAAAGCCTAACTCGTTTGTGAATCCTGTTCGAGATATGTAGACATTCTGACCTCCAATATCAAAATATCCCGATTGAAAATATTTAAAAGATTCGTCTATCGCTTTGTCAGAGGCTTCTTTCATGATTTCTAGGGACATCGGCCCTTGTATTTGCAGAACACGACTTTTTGGGTCCGAAATTGATACATCAAGATTTTCTTTATTAGCAGATAGCCAAGTCTCGAAAGGACCATCTGCTTGGACGTACCAAAACTTATTTTCCTCCAGTCTAAAAAGAACACCGTCCATAATTATGCCGCCACTATGATCACAAGCTATTCCGTAATANCCTCGGCCAATATTCATTCTAATGACATCTCGNGTGAAAATATTATTAAGGAGCGTAACGGCCTCAGGTCCTGATATTTCTATTGGTTTTTCTGGAACATCAAAAAGCAATGCTTTTTGACGCAGTTTCCAATAAGCTTCTATGCGATCTTCGCCAATTGATACGGGGAAGAAACGACCTGCATAAATACCTCTCACCATTTCTGGCGTGTTTGTTCTTTCAATAAAAGGTGACTCTTCAAATCTCCTACCGCTAATTTTAACGGTTGAGTTTAAATCTGTTGCTTCTTGAAAATTGCCCATTAACGACTACTCAGATTAAATAGAAAATTTAGATTATTTCNGGTGGCGAGAAGGCTTTTAATTCTTCAGGNGAGTTTTGATATCGTTCAATCTCAATAAGGCAAGAATGAGCTGAGGGTCCTTGGCCTAAATTTGAGGTGCCTTTATCAATTGTCAACACGTTTGGATTCCCATGCACACACATTGTTTCCTCACCAGTTTTTCTCGATCGATCATACCAAGCACCAGTGCTTATTTGAACGACACCAGTGCGTATATTTTTATCAATAATTGCGCCGGCCAGGCAAGACCCACGCTTATTAAATANTCTCACGATTTCTCCATTTTTGATACCTCTTTTTCGAGCATCAGTTGGATTAATTTTCACTGGTTCTCGACCATTTATTTTATGTGCCCGACTATGACTTCCATGATCAAGTTGCGAGTGTAGCTTCGTTTTTNGTTGATTAGATATTAAATGAAGAGGGAATGACCTTATCTCCCCTCCCAGCCATTCTACTGGCTCCATCCAAGTCGGATGACCCGGGCAATCCTTGTAACGAAAATTGGCTATGGTTGATGAGAAGATTTCAATTTTTCCACTGGGTGTTTGCAATGGGTTTTTTTTNGGATCTTCTCGGAATGATTCCAACATNATTGTNCATTTTTTGGGNGAAGGTAATTTAAACCATTTTTTTGATCGAAATACTTCGTAAGATGGGATTTTTATTCCAGCACTTCCAGCTTTTTCTTTTGTTTGCTTGTAAAGCCATTTTTGCCATTCAAGCTCGGATCTATTGCCTGTAAATTTAGATTTTAAACCTAACTTTTCTGCGATTTTTGTAAATATTTCAAAATCATTCAAACTATTTTTAAAGGGTTCTTTTGCCTTAGCCATAGAAATGACATATGGATCTCTGGGCGTCATTCCAATATCCTCTCTCTCAAGCGGGGTAGTGCAGGGAAGAACAATATCAGAATATTTCGCCAGTGAGTTCCAACACCACTCGTGCGAAATTATAGTATCTAGGCGTTCCCAACCTTTGAGAAGACGATTCAAATCTTGATGATGATGAAATGGATTGCCTCCTGCCCAGTACATGAGTTTAATTTCAGGATAGTTATATTTTTTTCCATTGAAATGAAATTCTTTATTGGGCTTTAAAAGCATTTCCGAGATTCTAGCAACAGGGATAAAGCTTTTTACTGAATTTTCTCCCTGAGGTAATGATTGACAAGGCAAAACAGTGAAATCTCCGCCAATATAATTTGTTGCGCTGTAGCCGAATCCAAAGCCACCGCCGGATAAACCTATTTGACCTAACATGCAAGCAAGCATAATTCCTGCCCATATGGGCTGCTCTCCATGGTCTTGTCTTGTAAGAGACCAACTTAATGAAATCATCGTTCGGTTTTCCGACATTTTTCTAGCAAGCAAAATAATTGATTGCGCATCAATATCGGTAATTTGTGAAGCCCATTGTGCTGATTTTACTATTCCGTCGTTCTTGCCTAGTAAGTAGGGTAAAAAANTATNANATCCGGTTGTATATTTTTTAATAAANTTTTTNTCATATAAATCTTCTGAATATAATGTGTGAGCTAGNGCTAGCATTAATGCAGTNTCTGTATTTGGTCTTATGGAAATCCATTGAACTGATGAATTATCACTAAGATCTGACCGAATAGGACTTATGTT
Organism: Porticoccaceae bacterium; assembly: GCA_002710745.1. Taxonomy (GTDB): domain Bacteria; phylum Pseudomonadota; class Gammaproteobacteria; order Pseudomonadales; family Porticoccaceae; genus AAA300-D14. The sequence goes on along the minus strand of PALW01000014.1, from coordinate 28,888 downwards.
TACAAATTTGATACCTTCATTAATGGATTTATTAAGATTTGATTTTTGATAATGATTGCCTGTTCCTCCTTGTGATATTTGACCATTCTTTAAAGGGATCCCCCCAAAGCATACGAACAGTTTTGTGTCTCTTCTTATTGACGACCAGCTGGTGCAAGTATCTAGAAAATCTCTGAAACTTCCTAAGATATGAGGAACTATTGCTTCAGCTGCCGCAAAGCTATAGGTATGTTTTGAACTTGTATAACCTCCAATGCAATTCAAGAATCTATGAAGTTGACTCTGTGCATGATGGAAACGTCCTGCGCTTGCCCATCCGTAAGAGCCGCCATAAATGGCTTGATTTCCATAGAAATTCTTAATTCTAGATAGTTCATTACTGACAAGCTCTGATGCTTCATCCCANTCGATTTTTATAAAAGGATCTTTGCCTCTTAGAGCCCTATCTGATTTAAAGCCTTTGTCTAACCAACTTTTTCGAACCATTGGTGATGAAATTCGGCAACTATCCTCCTGCGTATCAAGCATTCCCTTTCCAATAGGTGATGGATCACTATCCTCTTCAAAATCGAAAAGATTAGTTATTTTTCCNCCTAATGTCTCGACACGATAGGTACCCCAATGGGAGCTAGTTAACTGAAGTTTTTTCATTTTTTCTTTGATTTACCTTCAAAACTGAATGATTTTTTTATAGAGAGTTTCATGATAATCAGATTAATTTTAGGTATTCTTGTTCTGATATCTGGTTACAACTTCTACAAAAATCCCACCCAAGATCAAAACTAGTCCATAACCTAATGACAAGATAAATTCTCCTGAAGTTAACAGCATATGGGAGGTACCCATGGCTTCATGATAAGGCATCGCATAAAAGAGAATTAGACTCGATGATGTGACAAAGCCTATGACCACCATAATTTTTGGCCAGACCAAGGTGCGCGCGACTTCTTTCAGGATTAATTCGGGCGCATTTTCATGAAGTTTATTACGATAATTCGATAATTTATCAGAACCTGATCCTTTTCTGGATAATGAGAGGATTGTTATTAAGCTTACTATTATTCCAATGAGTATTGGATCTGAATAAACAGGTAGGTCTATGCTTGTGAGATAGTCAATTAAACTTGCGACTATATTACTGAAAAATCCTGAAACCATTCCCCAAAAAGCCGCTGACTCAGTAATATTTTTACTCCAAATACTCATAAATGCGACAGCACCCCATGAAGATGCGAATACTGGNCCTGCAAAGTAAGTAATCCAGAAAATATTACTCGGTAATGTAAGGCATAAAGTCACAACAAGAAGACTNACGCATATCATTGTTATTCTTGTTNGTTTCAGTTTAACNTCAGTACTTGAATCTTTGGGCATTATGTCATTAGTCGCGCTAAATCCTATTAGCGATAGAAAAGTCGAAGCTGAAGATAATCCCGCGGCGAGAATTCCACAGACTAGGAGAACTCCAAGTAAAGTTGGCATCACATTTACTGCTATCCAAATAATCACACTTTCAGGAGGCGTTATGTCTGGATTTATTAGATTTGCAGCGGCAGCGCTGTAGTTATTTATAAGGTATAGAAGAAACATTGCGATGCAAGCTCCGCATGCAGATCTAATAACAATNTGTTCATCCTTTGCCATTAAATATCGGCTTGTTTGCCAGGGACTAACAGCGACAACAAGTCCCCAGGCTANCCCTAATATNAGCGCCCATATTAGCGCCTCAATTGGGGTTTTCCATGTCATATCTGGCCCGACGACGCCATGCCATGAAATGATATTCGGCTTATCCTCATAAACCGCTAGTTGTTGAATTGTCTCAAACCATCCACCCGAAGAAGTTATAATAAAACTTATTCCCACAAGTGCCACTAANCTGAATATGAGAAACATTATTGTATCGGTAAGAATAACCCCTTTTGATCCGGAATATAGAGTAAAGAGGGTATATCCAAGCCAGACAAACACTATTGAAATCGAGTAATTAAGTTGTCCTACTTCAGATATAATCAATGCTACACCCCATGTAACTGCCAATAAATAACAGGTCAGTCCTACCAAAATCGTTATACCAGCAAATCGCTGGATTCGAGGGCTNTTGAATCTTGCGCCAAAGAANTCAGGTACAGTCAGCGCTCTGCTTCGACGTAAGTATTTACCGAAAAACAGACCACCAACAATNTATCCGAGACAATTNCCCGCAGTCATAATTACGATAAGTGGNGCATGTCCTGAATATGACATGCCCAGCTCGCCAATAAACGCATTAGTGCTCATAAAACTAGCGACTAATGTCCCGATTATGAGAAGGGTTGGTGAGTTTCTTCCAGCTACATAGTAGTCATCGAGGTTCTTAATTTTTCGTCCAACATACCAACCTACAAATAAGTAGACTAGCATGCTCATAGTCAAGAAAAGTAAGAAAATATTCATATGGTTAACTAGATTTAAACATAACCATAGTTTAGTCTCGACTCAGGCGCATTTAAAGATTTTTGTTCTGTACTTGAGTGAGAAGACCCTTTAAAAGTCGGGCTTTATGTTCAAAAAGCTTGATTCTTCGATAGCGAATATATTCTTATATTGAAGATATTTCGCGTAAAACTTTCTGAAGCGCTTCTGTTTTCTCAGTGTGCTTGATAAATCTGTCGGACTGCTCAGGAGTATAACTGTTGATTAGTGCTAACGTCTTTTTAGTTTTATTTCCTTCGCCTTTTTCAAGCATTAATAAACTATTTCTTAGTTCTTTCTCATCTTGTCTTCCAATGTTACCTTCCCTCTGAACTTGATCCAAATATGCCAGTGCAAGAGTTGGTGTAATTGGCCAAGTCATTTCTACCTGTTGTTGAGGATTAAAAATATTAGTCGGCCCATCCTTTGGAAAGGCGCCTATTGCGGCAGCTATTTCGTGTTTTGATAGATGGTCACTAGGAATTAACTCTAGGATATCAAGCCCTCTTACCATTTCAGTACCAAATATAAATCCCTTGTAATAATAAGTAGACCAAAATCCTCCTGATAAGAGCGTTTCTTCTAACATTGGCCCTCGATCAAAGTATGCTATTTCAAAAGGATTTTCAGAATCCGTAAAGTCCATAATGGATATTCCACCTTGATACCAAGCTTGCACAAATATATCTCTACCCGGAATTGGAATTATTGATCCATTGTGTGCCACGCAGTTTTCTGTTTCTAATTGTGGAGCTGGCATCTTGTAATAGCTTTTCGCCTGCAATTCTCCATTAACAATATCGTAAATAGCATCGGCGCCCCAGGTAATAGGATCCCAAGCTCTGCATCTAGCTCTTCCACCTCCACCCCATTCATCAGTAAACAAGACTTTCGTTCCGGCATTATTAAATGTTGCTGAATGCCAATAAGCGAACCCACTGTCTTGCACATCATGAATACGCTTGGGTTTCCTAGGATCACTTATATCAAATAATATTCCATTTCCTGAGCAGGCACCTGCCGCAATACCAAGACTTGGAAAGATCGTAATGTCGTGACACTGGTCTGTCCTTGAAGTCCTTTGAGTATCATCACCATGATCTCCTCCACGCCAGAGACCGGCAAGTGAACCTGTTTCAGCATCTGCAAATACAGTAGGACTATCGATGATTTTTGCTTTCGATGGTTCATTTATCGGAATTTCTATAACATCTATTCTGAATAAGGAGGTTTGTGTGTCTCCCGGCGTTGAATCAACACAACCATCTAACTCTTCTTGATCTCGAATCCTCGATGTGCCTGAGTTATAAACTAGAATTGCTCCATCATCTGTCGGACCTGACACAACAGAATGTGTATGCGATCCTCTGCATGTTTGCACTGCGCCCACTTGGATTGGGAATTCCAAATTGGAGATATCAAAAATTCTTATTCCTCTAAATCGCTCCTCGCTTACATCCTCGCTTACGCCCTCTCTTCCGCAGTCTAACCTTCCTCGTGACTGTTCAACAGACATTATCAGTAGGTGCTCAACAATTGAAACATCTCCTTGTCCTCCTGGACAAACGACAGAGGAGATTAGTTTCGGATTTTTCGCATTTTCAATATCGTAAATATTAAAACCATGATAGTTGCCAACTACCAATGTGTTCCCATTAAATGCCATGTCAGTATTATCGAAGCTAAGCATCGGATATCGACCAGATCTTGACGACTTTGCTACAGACTTGAGTTGTTTCTTTTCCTTTTCTGATACTTCATCAGCCGATTTTTCTGCTTTCAATCCACCTACGTTGTCTGGGTCATAAAAGCCATCTGGTTTTGGGAGAGAGACAACCAAGTTCATATTTTTTGAAGCATACTCGGCGTCAAAAAGTCCTCCAGCAAGCCCAGCTCTTGGATCATCAGAAAGTCCAACAAGCATTTGATTCATTCGCTCGATCTCAACTGTCTGATCGTTACTTACATCAGATGCGAACTCATTAAGTGAGGAGTCATAGGCTGATCCAGGCTGGTCACGGAGATCTTTAACCATTTTTATTGCACCATCATGATGGGCTATCATGAGTTTTAAGAACATTTGATCAAACTTTGTTGCTTCCGAATTCTTCAGCTCACTTAATTGGTTTTCAGATGCCATTCCATGCATTTTATTGTGACCCCAATGACCCGAATGACCCGAATGACTTGATTCATGATGTTCATGAGTTTCTATGGAAGTTAAAGAGGCGCCGCGCTCAGATAACCACTGTCTCATAAATGCTATCTCATCAGCTTGAGATTTTTCGATACGTCCAGCTATCTCCAAAACTTCCTTATTATTGGTTCTATCTGGCGCCATCTTAGACATAGTTAATGCTTGATGATGGTGTGGAATCATCAAGGTCATAAACTGTATGTCTGCTGCGGTGTGCGAGGAATCAGCAATTTCTGACGCATCTTTTGAGCTAATTAGGACTCCAAGCTCTCCTGGCAATCCGGGTTGGATAATTGGCGCATCAGCGCCGTGTGAGGGCATCCCTAAAAGCATAATTATTAATCCTACTAGAACACCCGCATTCAAATTTTTATCATTGTTTTGCATTACAACCTCGTCTTTAAAATTGTCTCTAATAGTATCGGTTAATTCCAAGCCGTCAAATATAATTAAAACCCATTAAGTTACGTTTTTGAACAACGTTGGATTAAATTTAAAGTTTTGGGGGATCAATTCTGTCTTGAAAAATTGATGCTAATTTCCAGTCAGACTTTTTCATGAAATTCTCGTATTATTGTTTCTGGAGAAATTATGACAAATTTGAGCTTATTTAGAGAAAGCACACGTTCCTGGCTGGCTGACAATTGCCCGGAGTCCATGCGCGAACCAATGCTTGAAAAAGATATATGCAGAGGTGGCAGAAATCATATCTTTCAGAGCAATGATCAAAAAATTTGGTTAGAGAGAATGGCAAGCAAAGGTTGGACAGCGCCGACTTGGCCAACTGAGTTTGGTGGAGCGGGCCTTTGTAAAGAACAAGCTAAGGTTCTAAGAGAGGAATTAATCGCAATAGAGGCCCGACCTCCAGTGAGTGGAATGGGCATAAGCATGATCGGGCCCGCTATATTAGAGTTTGGTTCTGAAACTTTAAAAAAACAACACTTGCCGGCCATGGCGAGAGGCGAAATTCGCTGGTGTCAGGGCTATAGCGAGCCAAATTCTGGATCTGATCTTGCTGGTCTGCAAACAAAAGCTGAGAATTTTGGCGATCATCTAATCGTAAATGGTCAAAAAGTCTGGACTTCATATGGTGATGATGCGGACTGGATGTTCTGCTTGGTTAGAACTAATACTGATGTTGGTAAGCACTCTGGGATTAGTTTGGTTCTTTTTGATATGGAGACAAAGGGAGTCACGACGCGGCCAATTCAGTTGATCTCCGGTACTTCGCAATTTTGCGAGACATATCTCGATGATGTTCGGGTAGAGATTGATCAAATAGTCGGAGAAATTGATGCAGGTTGGACAGTTGCAAAGTATTTGCTTACTCACGAGAGAGAGGCGTTAGGTAAAATGGGCTCCTCACCAGTAGAGAGAAGCATAAAAGAACAAGCGATTACTTCTCTTAACCTTACTAATGGAAGGCTAAATGATGAAGTAATAAGAAAAGAATTGATCGATTGGGAAATTGACTATTTTTGTCATCAACTCACGTCAGAGCGAGTAAACGCAGAAATAGCTTCTAGTGGGGTTGGTAATACGTCTGCAATGCTTAAGTATTACGGAACTGAGCTCAATAAAAGAAAATATGAGTTGCTGATTTCTATTCATGGCAGTGAGTCAATGCATTGGGAGGATAATCCCGTTTCGAGGCAATGGCTGAGGTCCAAGGGTAATTCGATTGAGGGTGGGACATCAGAAATCCAATTAAATATCATTGCTAAAAGAATTTTGGGATTGGGCTGATGAATTTAGTTCTTAATGAAGAAGAAACCATGATAAAGGAAGCAGCCAATGACTTTCTGGTTGAAAATGCAGGCCCTGATCATTTAAGAAATCTTAGAGATGATCCTGACTCAAAGGGATTTTCCGAAAGTTTATGGGGACAAATGATAGACCTAGGCTGGCCTTCATTACTGGTTCCAGAAGAATTTGGTGGTTTAGATTTTAGTCATGTTGGGATGGGCCAGATAATGCAACAAGTTGGCTGTCATCTGGCTACTTCTCCTCTCTTAATAACAGGTATCTTGGGAGTTACGTTACTAAAAAGTTCTTCTTCAAATCACTGGAAAGCAAAAATTCTACCTCTGATTGCTGAAGGGAAAACTAAAATGGCAATTGCGATAGATGAGACTTCACGGCATGATCCTGAATTGATTCAGACAAAACTAACACCGAAAGCAGGCGAGTATGTTTTAAATGGCACAAAACTTAATGTTGTTGATGGGCAAGTAGCTGATTCTTTCATCGTTGTTGCGAAAATTACTAGTGAGAAACCAAAAGAACCAGATGATATTTGCTTTGTTATCGTCGATTCTAATCAAAAAGGGATTTCCGTTAAGAATAATTTATTGATCGATAGCCGAAAAACGTCGTCATTAAATTTTTCTGATGTAAGGGCCACAGACAAACAAATTCTGAAGTTTAATCAATCTTCTGAGTCTATACTTCAGATGTTGCTGAGTACGGCGAATATCTATTTATCTGCAGAGCTGCTGGGAATCGCTGAAAAAGCATTTGAATTGACCATACAATACCTAAAAACCAGAAGTCAATTTGGTGTAAAAATTGGCAGTTTTCAAGCCTTGCAGCATCGTGCAGCAAACCTTTGGGCCGAGATTGAGCTTGGCAAATCTATCGTGCTTAAAGCACTGAGATCTTTAGATGAAATCGATAAAGATATTAACAAGATTGCGAGTATGGCAAAGGCCAAGACATCAAAAATAGCTGAAAATGCTACCAATGAAGGGATTCAGATGCATGGGGGTATAGGGATGACTGATGAATTTTATATTGGTTTTTATTTAAAAAGAGCAAAAGTCTCACAGATGCTTTTCGGTGATTGGAAATATCATCTTGATAGGGCAGCATATCTGTCAGGTTATTGATTTAGCTAGGATATTTTTATGGAAAGAGCAGTAATAGTCTCCACCGCGAGGACTCCGATCGGCAAAGCGTATCGAGGGGCTTTTAACAATACGGACGCAGCATCACTTGGAGGTCACGCAATCAAACATGCTATTCAAAGATCTGGAGTTCCAATTGATGCAATAGATGACACTTTTATGGGTTGTAGCAGACCTCAAGGTTCACAAGGAAAAAATATTGCACGGCAGTGCGCGATGGCTGCTGGATTGCCGGTAACAACTCCAGCTATGACAGTTGATAGGCAATGCTCCTCTGGCATGATGGCAATTGGAATGGCAGCAAAATCTATAATGACAGGCGAAATTGAGATTGCTGTCGCTGGCGGTTTAGAGTCAGTCAGTCTTGTGCAAAACGAGCACTCGAATTTATACAGAGCCGAAGATCCTAATGTAATCGCACTCCATGAGCACATGTATATGCCCATGATTGATACGGCAGAAGTTGTGGCAAAAAAATTTGAGATCACTCGTGAAGAGCAAGATGAATATGCGATGCAAAGCCAACAAAGAACGGCAAAAGCACAGGACTTAGGATACTTCGATAATGAGATTGTCCCAATGCCATCCCAGGTTGTTATCAAGAATAAAGAGACGAATGATGAGCACTTGGAGTCATTCTTGCTTGAAAAAGACCAAGGAAATCGACCGACCACGACGATAGATGGATTGTCTAACCTGAAGCCTGTGCGAGAAAATGGGGTGATAACAGCTGGAAATGCAAGTCAGTTATCTGACGGTGCGTCCGCATCAGTAGTCATGTCTGAAAGCAAGGCTAAAAAGTTGGGACTTGATATTATGGGTATATACCTTGGTACTGCTGTAGCAGGTTGTGAACCAAGTGAAATGGGAATAGGCCCTATATTCGCGGTACCAAAGCTTCTTGAAAAATTTTCTTTAAGTGTTGGTGATATTGATTTATGGGAACTTAATGAGGCGTTTGCAGTTCAAGTATTGTATTGCAGAGACCAATTAAAAATCCCAAATGAATTGCTCAATGTTAATGGAGGAGCAATCTCGATAGGGCATCCCTATGGCATGTCAGGGGCAAGAATGGTCGGCCATGCCTTAATTGAAGGTAAGAGGCGCAAAGCAAAATTGGTTGTTTGCACAATGTGCTGCGGCGGTGGCCAGGGCGCTGCCTCTTTGTTTAAAATCCCAAAGTAATTTTTAGCTAGAGTAGTGCAGAGGGTTCAATATGAGCATGATTCTCCGAGAGAGTATAGATGATGGGATAGTGATTGTTACTCTTAATCGACCTGAAAGTCTAAATGCTCTGAGTCCTGATCTTTTCGTTGAATTAAATACTTCAATACAAGAGATTTCAAATCAGACTGATTCAGTAGCGTGCGTAATTCTGAGGGGTGCTGGAAGATGCTTCTCTGCTGGCAATGATCTTAAAGCTGTTGGCCAGGGAATTAAGGCAAAAGAAAAATTTTTTCAAGCTAAAACTATCGATTTACTTGAGAATCTTCCTCAGCCAACCATTGCTTCTGTTCATGGACATTGTCTAACTGGTGCCTTGGAGTTGGCCTTGGCGTGCGATTTGATGGTCACCGCAGAGTCTGCCAACTTGTCTGACACGCATGGTAAGTGGGGAATGGTCCCAGGCTGGGGAATGAGTGTCCGTCTTCCAAAGCGAGTAGGCTTACTCAAAGCAAAAGAGATGATGTTCACTGGACTTTCTGTTGATGGTGTTCAAGCTGTTGATATAGGTCTGGCAAATAAATGTGTATCTGATGATAATCTATTATCAGAAACTGTTGACCTAGCTCGAAAGATTGTTAAAAACTCTTGGCACACGCTGTTCGCGGACAAGCAGTTGTTCATTAATAACTCAAACCAATTTCACCAAGATAGCTTAACCTCCGAACGTAACCAGAGTGCTAAGGTAGCTTCTGATATGCATCAACGTGTGAAGACTGGATTTAAGAGTTAACTATTAGTGGATTAAGATTAATTTTTTGCTTGTTTAAGAAGGTTTTTTGCTATTATAGTCTTTTGAATTTCACTTGTTCCTTCGTAAATTCTGAACAGTCTGACGTCTCGGTAGAAGCGAGAGACAGCATATTCATCCATGTATCCGGCCCCACCATGAATTTGTACGGCTCGATCTGCAACTTTACCAACCATTTCGCTCGCAAAAAGTTTACAGCAAGACGCATGAAGGTTTACTTTTTGGCCTAAATCTCTTCTTCGCGCAGCGTCAAAAACCATTGTCTCAGCGGCATAACTCTCAGCCTGGCTCTCAGCAAGCATTGCTTGAATCATCTGAAACTCGGCGATTGCCTGACCGAATTGTTTTCGTTCAATTGCATATTGGGTTGATATTTCGATAAGTCTTTTGGCGCACCCGACGGCAAATGCAGATATATGGATTCGGCCTCGATCCAGCGTTTTCATTGCCGTCTTAAATCCATTATTTATATTTTCTGGCCCACCAATGATATTAGTTTCAGGAACTCTGCACTCATCAAAAATCACATCACAAACATGGGCCCCTTGTTGCCCCATCTTTTTATATTTAGAGCTTAATGATATTCCAGGTGTATCAGCATTCACCAAAAATGCACTCACGCCACCAGCTCCATCTATAGATTGGTTAGTTCGAGCAAATACCGTAAATACGTTGGCGATATTAGCATTCGTAATCCAGCGTTTAGTACCACTTAAAATATATTGATTACCGTCTTTTATGGCCTTTGTTTGTACTTTTGCTGAATCCGAACCGACATTAGGCTCTGTCAAAGCGAAGGAGCCAATGATCTCTCCAGTTGCGAGTCTGGGGAGGTAAAGTTCTTTTTGCTCCTCAGTTCCGTCCATTATTAGGCCCTGACTCCCTATTCCATTGTTAGTGCCTATAATTGACCTAAAGGCAGCCGAGGTGTAACCCAATTCAATAGCGACTTGACATTCTTCCTCCGTATTAAGACCAAGACCACCATATTGCTCGGGTATCGTCAGCCCAAAAAGTCCCAAATCTCTCATTTCATCGATAATTGATTCGGGTATTTGATCTGTTTCAGCAACTTGTGCCTCTAAAGGGACTAATCGGTTTTTGACAAAACGTCTTACCGTTTCAAGTAAATGATCTAAAATATCTTGATCTAAGGCCATTATTTATTTTCTCTTTTTTACTTGTTTACGATTTCTCTTAAAGAAAGATTATTTTCCACCATTCTTTGTAAAAGAGGCGACGGTTTCCACCAACGATCGCCATGTACTTCTGAAAAACCTTTTATTCCTTCTAGCATTTTTTTGAGACCAACTGTATTTTCTGCCCAATACATCGGACCTCCACGCCATGCAGGGAATCCATAACCATTAATATAAACAGTATCAATATCTGAGGATCTGAAGGCCATTCCTTCATCTAGAATATCAAAGCCCATATTACACATTGCATAAAAACATCTATTAATAATTTCATCTTCATCTATTGTGCGTTGTTTAATAGCAAATTTTTCTGCCGTCTCATTGATAATCGCTTGGGTTATTTTCGAAGGTATCGGCGTTCTGTTACCTGCTTGATAATCATAAAAACCAGCACCTGTTTTCTGACCACATCTTCCTTGCTCGACGAGTCGATCAGCCACCGCGGTTGACATAACATCATATTCACTTTCGTCCATTTGTTGTCGAAGTCGTGTTCCAATATCAAGGCCTGCCATATCAGCCATTGCAATGACACCCATTGGCATTCCAAACTGATAAAGCACTTGATCAACTTGTTCAGGTCGAGCTCCTTCGAGAACAAGCAAGTGCGCCTCTCTTCCGTAACCTGTCAGCATTCGGTTACCAATGAAACCATGACACACGCCAGCAACAGCACCCACTTTTTTAATGGTTTTTGCGAGTTTCAGCACAGTGGCAAGAATTGCAGGCGATGTTTTTTCTGCCTTCACTATCTCAAGCAACCTCATGATATTTGCAGGTGAGAAAAAATGCATACCGAGCACTCTTTCTGGATGATCTACAACTGAAGCTATTTCATCTATATTTAGATAGGAAGTATTACTGGCTAAAATTGTNTCTGGAGATACCGTCTCATTTAGTGTTGAGAAGACCTCTTTTTTGACATCCATGTTTTCAAATACAGCCTCAATGACCAGATCTACATCGTGTAAATCTGAATAGTTAGTTGTTCCTTGAATGAGGCTCATTCTTTCTTCCACGTCATTAGAGGTAATGCGACCTCTCCATGCTGACGCTTCATAATTTTTTTGAACCGTACCGAGACCTTTTTCAAGAGCTGCGCCATCCATTTCTAGTATNTTTACTGGAATTCCGGCATTTGCAAAATTCATAGAAATACCGCCACCCATGGTTCCAGCTCCGATAACACCAACTTTTTTTATTTCTTTAAGTGGCACATCTTTGTCGAGACCNGGAACTTTGGAGGCTAGTCTTTCCGCAAAAAACACATGTTGCAATGCTTTCGACTGAGGATTATTTCTGCACTCAATCGTCATTTCTCTCTCGAATTTCACTCCCTCATCAAAAGGTAAATTTACAGATGCTTGAATTGCTTTTATACAACATTCAGGTGCTGCCATACCTCTCATTTTTTTAAAGATTGTCTTCCTAAATTCATCAAAGAAAGCATCATCGTATTTCTCTGAGCTGATACTTAATTCGTGGGATTTTCTTAGTGGAGCTTTTTGTTCAGTTAGTTCTTGTGCGAAAGCAACTGCGTCATCTATCAAATCATTAGTTGAAATTTTATCAATAGCACCCGCATCTAACGCTTCTTGCGCCNCAACAGGGTTGCCAATGGTTGCNAGTTTGAGTGCAAATTCTACNTTACTGACTCTCGGTAAACGCTGAGTTCCTTGCGCGCCAGGTATGATGCCAAGCTTTACCTCAGGTAAACCGATTTTTGTATTAGGATCTGCGATTCTGTAATTGCATCCGAGAGCAACTTCTAAGCCTCCTCCAAAAGTAGTGCCGAATATTGCAGCAACAATAATTTTTGGACTCTCGCTAATACAATCGATCACCTCTCCCAACCATGGATGTTTTATTGCCGAAGCAAATTCTGAAATGTCTGCNCCAGCCATAAATGTTCTTCCTCGGCAAGCGAGCACCAAACCTTTTATTGAGTCATCTTTTGAAGCATTTTCTACTGCCGACATCAGGCCTTCCCTAACAGCGTGAGAAATGGCATTTACAGGTGGATTATCAATCCAAATAATTCCTATCGATCCTCGTTTTTCAATCATTCCTTGCATTATTGTCACCTTAAATTGATTTTTATAAATTTTTATGAGGCGTATGCGATCCCGCCATCAACAGCGATGGTAATTCCAACAATATAATCACCTGCGCTTGAACACATATATACAGCGGTNCCCGCGATATCACTGGGCTTACCNATCCTTTTGGCTGGGATTCTCTCNGCTGTTTCATCTGGATTATCTCTTGCCCAGAGATTCATGTCGCTTGCAAATGCGCCTGGCGCTATCGCATTAATATTGATATTTTCACTTACTAGTCTTTTTGCCATTCTTCTTGTTAAGTGTATCAAGCCGGCTTTACTTGCTGCATATGAGTATGCTTCATGCCTTGCATTATGAATTCCATCTATTGATGCAATGTTTATCACCTTAGCGGGTTGTGATGGACTCCCAGACTTCCGGAGCAATGGCGTAAGTTTTTGTGTCAGGAAAAATAACGCCTTTAAATTTAGATCCATTACTTTGTCCCAACCACTCTCAGGGAAATCATCATATTCAGCTGTCCAAGCTGCACCAGCATTGTTAATAAGGATATCCAGTTTATCTTCTCGATTTTTCACCTCATCCACAAAAGCATCTAAATCCTCATTTTTGGCCAAATTATGTGGAAGCGCGATGCATTCGCCGAACTGAGATAATTCTTCAGCTGTTGCNAGACATGGTGCAGCCTTTCTTGCAGTTATATATACGCGCACACCACGTTTAACAAACTCAGTCGCAATCATTTTGCCGATGCCTCGCGACCCACCGGTAACAATTGCAACCCGGCCTTTTAAGTCGAAAATATCATTCATTATTTTTCCCTCGAATATTCAAAATTTTTGAAGATAGCATATTGCCAAGTTGGGANGTAATAGTCATCAAAATGGGTGGTCTTTTATTAAAATTCCCCCCCAAATTACTTCTCTTTNCTGGAACCATCATACCAAAAAGGTAAAAACACCGTATAATAAATCACTACGATAAATGGAAAACTTTTTATGAAGAACTTAAATTACTCAGAAAATCCTGATACCGGTAAATCGCACTATAAACCAATTCTCGAGGCCGCAAGGATCACTAGCTTAAATCCTGAGCTATTCAATTTAACAATGTCTGCAAAAGCTCAGCCTCTGCTTGAAGCTGTGAAAGCTCATATTGCTGAAAACGTAGACCCTATGACTGAGGAATATTATAAACTCAATGAGGGTAAGTCTAANCCATGGGAATATCATCCGCGGCAGATCGAATTATTGGAGATTGCCAAAGATAAGGCTCGTGCTGCCGGTTTGTGGAATTTCTTTTTACCTGATGCAGAGACAGGCGAGGGATTAAGTAATTTAGATTATGCGTATTTGGCAGTTGAGCTGGGTAAGAGTAGATTGTCATCCCAGACCTTAAATTGTAGTGCACCTGACACAGGGAACATGGAAGTTCTCGAACGGGTCGGAACCCCAGAACAAAAAGAAAAGTGGCTGAAGCCTTTATTAGCGGGCGAAATTAGATCTGCTTATGCGATGACAGAACCAGCNGTGGCCTCTTCTGATGCGACCAATATAAGTACGGTTGCAAAACTTGAGGGAGATGAATGGGTTATNAACGGAGAGAAATATTATATTTCGGGAGCGGGAGATCCTCGTTGTAAAGTTTTGATTACTATGGTTAAAACAAGTCCCGATGCAGAGACATTCAGNCAACAATCACAGATTTTGATCCCTATTGATGCAAAAGGCGTTGAAATTATGGGACCGATGCATGTCTTTGGTGATGAGTCTGCGCCTCATGGACATATGCATATTAAATTCGATAATGTAAGAGTGCCTAAAGATAATATTTTACTTGGCGAAGGGCGGGGATTTGAAATCTCTCAACTAAGACTTGGACCTGGACGCATTCACCATTGTATGCGGGCAATCGGTCAAGCGGAGGTCGCTCTCGAGTTGATGGTAAAACGAGCAAGCACAAGGATTGCTTTTGGTAAGCCAATTATCAAGTTAGGAAAAAACTTAGAGGTAGTTTCAAGAGCAAGGATTGAAATCGATGCTTGCAGACTTATGGTATTACAGGCTGCAAAAGCTATGGATGTTTTGGGTAACAAGGAGGCTCGAATTTACGTAAGTGCTGTTAAGGCAATGGTGCCTGAGAAAGTGTGTAAGATCGTTGATGATGCCATTCAAATGCATGGCGCTACTGGAACCTCCCAATGGACGCCGTTGGCAACTATGTATGCAAATCAGAGGCATCTTAGGTTNGCGGATGGTCCAGATGAGGTTCACCACATGGTTGTTGGAAGAAATGAAGTGCGAAAGTACGACTTGTGGTGAGTCAAATTTAACCATCCTTTCACCACTATTGTTTAGGCTAATGGGTCGTGTACGTTATNCGCTCTGATTTTTCAAATGAGTGAACATGGCATGAATGCAATACGAGTTCTGCTTGATACGGACGCTAATAACGAAATTGATGATCAGCACGCGATAGCATATCTTTTGCTAAGTGGTGATAGTTTTATTTTAGAAGGTATTACCGTCAACAAGACTAATAANGGCGGCGACATTCACGAGCAGGCCAAAGAGGCAGAGCGCGTTATCAAGTTATGTGACATGGAAGATAAAATTTCTGTCACACTTGGGGCTTCAGATTCCTTTTCTGAGATTCAATCAAAAGTAATGAACCCCGTTTTTGATGGCAGTGATGCCGTTGATTTAATGATAGAAAAAGCTCATCGAAATGCGTCTCAGATCTTGACTATTCTTGCGATTGGCAAATTAACAAATNTTGCTTTAGCNATTAAAAAAGATCCAACAATAGTNTCAAAAATAAAAGTTGTTTGGTTAGGATCNAATTATCCATTGCCAGGTGAGTATAATTTGGAAAGCGATTCGGAAAGTATGAACTTTGTAATTGCTAGCGGGGTTCTATTTGAGATAGCGGTTGTTAGNTACAAAGAAAAAAGTGGAACGACAGCAGTAACGGTAACGCCGGAAAATCTGATAAAAAATATTGTCGGTAATGGTCCTAAATTAGATAAAGCCGTTATTGGTCGGAATGGTGGTGAGTTTTTCAATTTCGGAGATTACTCATTCAATTTACTTGATAATGTGTATCTTTTTGGAGATCCACCATCAAGGCCTTTATATGATATGGCTGCAGTAGCAATTATTAAAAATCCAGAATGGGCAGAGAAAAAAGAAATACCCAGCATGCTATATAAAGATGGAGCTTGGCATGCTGAGCCAGATTTAGTAACCAACTTATATATTTACGAAGATTTTGATAAAGAAAAGATACTTGAAGATTTTTTCTCAAGTGTGAAGAATTACATAAAGGTTGCNGTATCGTAAGAGAAAACAGTATTGGGATTATGGCAACATAATTTCAATNAGCGTCGGACCTCTTGAGGANAGGGCTTCTGATAGATAAGAGGAGAACTCATCAGTGGTTGATGCCGCCTTTGCTCTCACACCCATGCCTTCGGCTAAAGCTACCCAATCTAAAATAGGGTTACTCAGATCCAGGAGTGACAATGCTTTCTCTCCAGGATTTTTGACTCCAACTCTCTCAAGTTCAATATTTAGAATGCCGTAACTATTATTTTTCATAATAATCACTACAACATCCAAATTTTCTCGTGCCATTGTCCATAAAGCCTGCAGCGTATACATTCCACTTCCATCCGCTTGCANAGAGACAACTTTACGATCNGGATGCGCAACCGCAGCACCAACTGCGACGGGCAAACCTTGTCCTATTGAGCCTCCCGTAATAATCAACCAGTCATGAAACGAGGAGGACGCTGTGTATCTAAAAAAAGAACCACCACTTGTTCCAGATTCATCGCTAACAATTGCATTTTCTGGTAATAAATTAGCGGTTATCATTGCCGCAGATTCTCGATCTAATTTACCTTTTTCATATTCAAAAATTTTCTTTGCCTGAATATTTGTTGGTTTACTGGGTGCTTCCATCGCATCTGCTAACCTCTCTAAAGTGTCTTCCGCATTCACGTAAGGGCTTGCTAACTCCAGTAGTTGGGCATTCAGTGGTGATAACCATCCAGGCTTGTCAGGATACGCAAAAAATGCAACGGGTGGCGGTGCACCAACAAACGTGATCTGTGTTAATTCCTTCAAAAATTCAACCGCCGATTCCGCGAAATATGGGAGTCGTTCGATGGGCACTGATCCTTCGCCGCGCTGAATCCTTGCTGGAAGTGTCTCACATATTATCCTTGCGTTTAAAAGACTCGATATTCTACCCGCATGATGCAGAGCTTGTTTTCGTAACGCCCGACCACCAAGAAAGAGAGCTGGCTTTTCTGCTGCAAGCATTTGTTCAGCAGCCTCTTGAATTTCTTTATCTGAGAGTGTTAAAGGTGTTTCCACTGTTAGTTGAGCAGCAACAGACGCATTCTCACCCCATGCATGATCCCCTGGAGCAATTACGGTACATATNTTTCCCGGGTATGACTGTGATTCAGCAATGGCTTCCGCGCCAGCGCTTGCAAGATCTGAAGGTGATATGGATGTTCTTACCCAATCCGACATGGGGGAGGCTACACCGACAATGTCTGAAGTAAGAGGAGCGTTGTACTTTAGATGTTCAACAGCATGGTCTCCAACAACATTGATAAGAGGAGTTCGTGCTCGCTTTGCATTGTGTAAATTTGCAAGACCATTTGCTAAGCCTGGTCCCAAATGAAGCAATGTTACGGCAGGTTTGTCTTTCATCCGACCATAACCATCTGCAGCTCCTGTGACAACACCCTCAAATAGACCAAGAATTGCTCGCATATTTTTTTGCTTATCAATTGCNGCAACAAGCTGCATTTCTGATGTGCCAGGATTAGCAAAACAAACCTCTACGCCTCCATCACANAAGGTTTGCATTAAAGCTTCTGCTCCGTTCATATGTTCCTCTTATTTAATTTGTATGGCGCGCCTAATCATTTATTGACAGGCCCAGCTTTCTTCTACAACAATGCCTAATAAATTTTGTTTTGTATAGTGATAAAAATAAATAACGCAGAGAGGGAGTCGATGACAAAATTGCGGCAAATAGCGCTCGTTGCAAAAGACATGGAATTGGTTAAAAACCAATTTTATTGTTTATTTGGTTTATCTGATGCACATGTTGACCATAAGATTATTCAATTTGGATTACAAAATATTGTTATGTCCCTTGGAGATACATTTTTAGAAGTGGTGTCTCCTATTCGAGAAAATACCACCGCGGGTAGGCTTTTGGATCGAAGAAATGGCGACGGCGGTTATATGGTTATTGTCCAAGTTGAAGACTTGGAATCTGAGAAGACACGAATTGAGTCTGCTGGCATTCGAATTGTTTTTGAAGCGTTTACAGATAGAGGAAGTGCTTTACATTTGCATCCCAAGGACGTGCCAGGAGCCATAGCATCGTTGGATCAGATGACGCCTCCTGAGGCTTGGTATTGGGCAGGTGATGATTGGCATGATAGAAGGGCAACAATGGTGAATCATATCTGTGGATCGGAAATACAGAGTGAATTCCCTGATGATACAGCTAAAAAATGGTCTCATGCATACAACCTTCCAATAACAATCGTTAATGATANTCCATGCCTTATCTTCGATGAGGGGGAAGTGAGATTTGTCGAGCTGCAGGATTCTCGTGGTGCCGGATTAAGAGCATTTGACGTTGTTGCGAATGACAAAGAGCAAATTTTAAAAAATGCTGCCGATCTTAATTTATCAGTTGTAAATAACAGTATTGATGTTTGCGGTGTTCGGGTTAATTTGAAATAAAATGGGTGTATTCCCTAAATTTAATAGCAAGACGTTTTGATAATAAAGATATACTTTTTGGATAGGAGGGAATCATGACCAAAAATAAAATTGATACAGGTACCGATCATTTACTTGCTGAGATGGAGAGCGGTGTTTTAACTATTACCCTTAACCGACCAGAAGCTAGAAATGCAATGTCCAAAGAGCTGGTCTTGGCATTGGTTGATCAATTAAAAGATGCGCAACAAAACTCTGATGTTAAATGTGTTGTTTTAACTGGAGCTGGGAAAGGTTTTTGTGCTGGTGGAGATGTAAAGGCAATGGGAGCTGGACCGGGTGAAAGTCCACCCACCATTGATGAGTCGATAAATAGGCAACGATATCATCAAAGAGCGATATCAGGTGCTTTATATAGCATGACTAAACCCACATTAGCATCACTTCCTGGGGCAGCTGCCGGAGCTGGTTTGTCGATGGCCCTCGCTTGTGATCTTCGCATCATGGCTTCTAGTGCAATTATGACGACTGCGTTTGCAAAAGTTGGTTTCGCAGGCGATTACGGAGGAACTTTTTTTATGACTCAATTAGTTGGGACTGCGAAAGCAAGAGAGCTCTATTTTCTATCCAGCCGCATTAGTTCTGATGAAGCTTTAAAATTAGGACTTACNAATTGGGTCGTTGAGCCAGATGAGCTCGTTGCAAAAACAAAAGAGATAGCAAACGAATTAGCCAGCGGTCCGCCGATTGCAATGCAATATATGAAAGAGAATTTGAATAGAGCAATTTCGTCCGGAGACGTAGGCGATTGTTTGGATTTAGAGGCCACGCATCATATTCACTGTGCAAAAACAGAGGACCATAAGAACGCGGTACAAGCCTTTATAAACAAAACAAAGCCTGTATTTAGTGGCCGTTAAATATAAGTCTTAAATTTTTTTAAGGGTGTAATTTTGTTTAAGAGTTTTATACATCTTATTTATGTGTTCTGGCAGAAATATTTTCCAGATTCTTTTTCTCGGTCGTCAGATCGTGATCAAACCTTTAACAGAAAACGGAAATTACCTGTCAAAACAAAGTTATTATTTGCTTTGGGAGCCGGCACAGAGGGTATGGTAAGCGCCGCCGGTATAACAACAGTGTTATTTTATAATCAGGTGCTTGGCGTCTCGCCAGGACTTTGTGGATTAGCAATGGCTATATCCATAATTTCTGATGCAATTACAGATCCCTTGGTTGGAACCTTATCTGACAAAATTAATACATTGGTTGGTCGTCGTCACCCATTTATGTTCTTGTCAGCCCTTCCTTTGGGAATAGGCCTCTATTTTTTATATGCTCCCCTCGATGGATTAAGTGAGATCGGATATTTCATCTGGTTAGTTGTNTTTTTAATCATTACAAAATTTGGATTGACGCTATATATCGTTCCCCATGATGGTCTTGGTGCTGAATTGACCGAAGATTACGATGAAAGATCCTCCCTCTTTGGTTATAACGAAGTTGGAACAATGCTATATCCGAGTATTCTGGCTCTCATAGTTTACGTGGTGATATTTCCATCGGGTGGTGAGTTTGAGAATGGTATGTTNAATGGAGCTAGGTACATCATTCTCGCCATTACAGCATCCCTAGTTGCTGCGTCTTGTGCATTAATTTGCTCGATTGGAACGTTAGATCAAATACCTTATTTACATAAAGTGGATGTTTCTAAGAAATTTGATNCGAAGAATTTTTTTACTGAGCTGGGTCAATTATTAACGAATCAGTCCTATTTGGCCATTTGTTTTTGGATGTTTTTTATGTACGTGGGTCTCGGAATTATTGGCATTGTANGTACCTATGCCTATATCTACGTATATGAATTAGCAACTGAAGAGATGCTGTGGGCCGGACTGGCAAAACTGCCAGGTATTTTTATCTGCATGCCCCTATTAGCGTTTGTTACAAAAAAGCTTAAACTTGGTAAGAAGGCCATTATGGGAATTGGGACAGTCATCCCTGCAATTCTGGTTGCCTCCCCTCATTTACTTAAGTATTTTGGTTATTTCCCAGATAATGATTCCTCTATCCTAGTTGCAAGTTTATTCATACCCGTACTTTTAGCATTCTGTGTTTTCCCTTTGGCGATGATTGTTATGAATTCTGCACTGGTTGATGTCGCGGATGAACATGAACTAAAAACAGGATATCGATCAGAGGGTGTTATTTTCTCTGTAAAAAGTTTTGCGCAAAAAGCAACTCAGAGTGTTGGCAGCCTAGTAGCAGGATTTGGACTAGAGATAATTAATTTTCCTGATAAGGCTGAGATGGGTAACCTGCCTCAGGAAGCGCTTGATGGATTATTAATTATGAATGGGCATCTCTATCTGATTTGTTGGGTTTCTGCAGCCGCGGTAGTGTATTTCTTTTTTTCAATTACTAGAGAGAGTCAAGGGATTACCTTGACAAAGCTTGGGGAGAAAAGAGCACAGAGGCAAGNTTAGAATGGTATTCCAATCCCTAGATGATGCGAGAAATTATGTTTTATCTAATGATNAAGACTATTTTATTAAAGATGAATTAATTCGAGGGGTATCTTTTACAGTCTTTAAAAATGGCCCTAAGCTTGTCCCTGATATCCTGAATCTGTGTCTTAATCACAAAGAAAAAGATTTTTTGGTTTTCGATGAAGAGCGATATTCCTTTGGTGAATTTCACGAATTGACTTGTCAGATCGCGTATTTGCTTATTAATGAATACAACATTAGACCTGGAGACAGAGTTGCAATTCTGATGAAAAATTCTCCAGAATTTCCACTTATATTTATAGCTCTGGCGTCCATTGGTGCAGTCGCCGTTTGTCTCAATAGTTGGTGGACGGCCGCAGAGCTTGAATATGGATTTATGGATTCTGAGCCAAAGCTTGTATTCACTGATGAGCAAAGATTGGAAAAGATAAGAGGGTTCGTACCCAAGCTGGGTTTGAAAACTGTTNTGTGTCGACATCGAGATTCGAGTAAGTCAGATGAATTTTGGAGCGCAGTTTTAGCAATCGAACAAAACCAACTACCTAAAATTGATATTGATCAAGACAGTGATTTTGCGGTTATGTATACATCTGGATCAACGGGGCATCCAAAGGGAGTCGTTATGACTCATAGAGGTGCGATATCTACTTTAATGTCATGGCATTTTGGTCTTAGAGTGCTNGATGTAATGGGACTTGGTCCTGTTCCGTACACCGATAAAAATGGTCAACCATATCAACCCTGTCAGTTAGTTTCTGTTCCTTTTTTTCATGTCTCAGGCACACATGGGGGCGTGCTTCTTGCTCTTTGGAGTGGCACAAAGTTAGTTATCATGAAAAAGTGGGATCCACCAGAAGCGGTAAGGCTTATGGAAACAGAAAAAGTCAGTCGGTTTGGAGGCGTGCCGACAATGGCAGCGGAAATTATTGAGGAGGCTAAAAAAGTTGGTGCAAAGCTCGACTCAATCCGACTGATTGACACTGGGGGGGCCAATAGACCCGCTGATCAGGCAAAGGAAATGGCAGACTTTATTCCTCATGTATTGACAGGTACTAGTTATGGTATGACTGAGACCAATGCGCTAGGGATTGCAATTCGAGGAAAGGAATACCTGGAAAATCCTAAGGTTACAGGAAGATTAATAGCACCACTGGCAGAAATGAGAATTGTCGATGAATTCGATGTTGATGTTNCGGTCGGAGAAGTTGGCGAGTTGGTGCTAAAAAGTGCAGCAAACATGCGTTGTTACTTAAATAAAGATATTGAGACATCTGAAGTTCTCAAAAATGGATGGCTTTATACTGGTGATCTTGCAAAGATTGACGAAAATCAATTGATTACGCTGGTTGATAGGAAAAAGAATATCATTATTAGAGGCGGNGAGAATATATCAGCTCAAGAAGTTCAAACTGCGATACTTGAACATCCTGATGTTGTGGAGGCTGCTATCTTCTCTCTGCCAAATGAACGCTTGGGTGAGATTGTTGGTGCTTGTGTTTATTGCAGAAAAACCTCACATGAAAACGAGAGTTCTTTGCAAGATTTCCTGAAAAGTTCGTTAGCTGCATATAAAATACCGGAACATATTTGGATTAAGAATAAACCGTTACCCCGAGTTGCGTCAGAGAAAATTGATGTGGAGGCCCTCAAGAAGGAGTACAGCTAAAGATGAATGTTCCAAATAACAANATGCAAAACGTTCAGGGATTTGAAATCCTAAAAGTAGAGGCGTGGATAGGACAAAACGTATCGTATCTAAAGCCGCCTTTTAACTGGAAAAAGTTAGAGGGTGGGCATTCTAATTTAACTTATATGTTAAGTGATTCAGAGGAAGTGAGTGCGGTAATCAGAAGGCCCCCTTTAGGAAAATTGCTTCCCAAAGCACACGATATGTCCCGTGAGTGGGCATTAATTTCAAATTTGGCACCGACAGGATTTCCCGTTCCTAAACCCCTAGGNTTTTGTGATGATTTAGATGTTACNGGCGCTTTATTTTATGTTATNGGATTTTCCGAGGGAAAGCCGCTTCATAGTAANANAGAGGCGTCTGACTCAATAAAACTGGAAGACAGAGTAATCCTTGCTCACTCTNTTATAGACACTTTAGCCTCGCTNCATAGTTTGGATCCTGACGCAATTGGTCTAGGGGAATTAGGTCGAAAGGAAGATTATATTGGTCGGCAAGTAAAAACATGGTATCGATCTTGGATGGCTTCCATTGAGCCTGCNAATTATGACGACCAAAGAGCCCANGANCTNCAAGANTATTTNATNTCCTCAAAACCTGAGCAGCAAACTGCGAGTGTCGTGCATGGTGATTATGGGTTTCATAATTGCTTAATTGGCGCTGACGCGAAAGTCTCTGCTGTGGTCGATTGGGAAATATCGTCATTAGGTGACCCACTTGCTGACCTCGCATATACACTTAAGAGCTGGCCTG
The DNA here is from genome assembly GCA_002710745.1 of Porticoccaceae bacterium. Taxonomy (GTDB): domain Bacteria; phylum Pseudomonadota; class Gammaproteobacteria; order Pseudomonadales; family Porticoccaceae; genus AAA300-D14. The sequence goes on along the minus strand of PALW01000014.1, from coordinate 5,385 downwards.
AAGAACCTGATGATGCCTCAAGTCAACTAGATCTTCCATCATCATGCGAAGGCTTGCCACTTAGAAAAGAACTGGTAGATAGATATCAAAAGTTAACAAAACTGAATGTCGATGAGCTAGATTTTTATTTTGGATTTAATCATTGGAAGTCNGCTGCAATTATTCATGGTGTTTACGCCCGTTACCGNGCGGGCCAAAAAAGTACAGATGGAATAGATTTAGATGAAATTAAAGGCCGGATAGATGCATCATTGTCAGCGGCCGATTTTTGTATTAAGAGATATAAAGAGCGGTAGATGAAAGTCTTCAATTTTGGCTCTATGAATATTGATCATGTTTATTCTATGGATAAGTTTGTTGCGCCAGGAGAGACATTGCCGAGCAATTCTTATTCAAGATTTGCTGGAGGTAAGGGATTAAATCAATCAATTGCNCTCGCGAGAGCGGGTATGCCTGTCTCACATCTGGGTTCAATAGGAGCGGATGGCGTTTTCCTCAAGGAACTTCTTGATACAAATAACGTGGATACCAGCTATATCAACACTCTTGATTCAGCGACTGGTCACGCAATTATCCAGGTCGATTCAAATGGTGAAAACTGCATAATTCTTCATGGNGGCGCAAATTTAGAAAATAATGAGAATGAAATANGCAAANTTTTGGAGGNAGCTGAAAANAATGATGTGTTCTTAACTCAGAATGAGACAAATGGGGTCGGCAATTTNTTAAATAAAGCCTCNGATTTGGGTTTGACTACCNTATTNAATCCAGCACCGATGACNACNGATGTCCTCTCTTANCCATTAGATAAAGTTGACTANCTAATATTNAATTATTCAGAGGCAAAGATGCTATCTGATAAGACANATGTGGATGAAATCATNAATNAATTGNNGAGANAATATCCATTGTCGACAGTGGTGCTAACATTGGGAGCAAGTGGGGTTATATTCAAAAATGCCAGTATGCATCTCCAAGTAGACGCAATAAAAACTGATGTTGTCGACTCAACCGCAGCTGGCGACACATTTATAGCCTATTTTATTTCGGGTATTTGTAAGGAGTTTTCTGTAGAGGATGCACTTAAATTTGCATGCAAAGCATCATCAATTTGTATCACCCGTCATGGAGCAGCGGCATCCATTCCGGCTTTAGGTGAAATTTAATTTCAAGGAGAGAATAGAATGAGTCTGAACTATGAAAATCAATCGAATGTGAGTCTGTGGATGAAAAGCCCTGCGATTTTATTATTTGTATTAATTTTTTTGATTTCTGGTTGCACAGACAATAACCCACAGAGACCAAATGTTATCCTAATCATGGCAGATGATATGGGCTGGGCTCAAACAGGCTACTACGGTCATCCTATTCTTAAAACGCCTAATTTGGATGCGATGGCAGCTAATGGTCTTAGAATGGATCGATTTTATGCTGGTGCGCCGAGCTGCACGCCAACACGAGCTTCTGTTATGACGGGGCGGACAAATGATCGAACCGGGGCATTTCGAGTCGGCAGTTACATCAATAAGCAAGAAAAAATGCTCTCTACTGCCTTTAGAGAATCTGGTTATCTGACAGCCCATTTTGGTAAATGGCACTTAAACATGGATAGTCCTGATTTAGAGCATCCACTCCCCTTGGATGATCCTCATAATCCAGGAGAGTTGGGATTTGACTATTGGTTAAGTCATACGACTGGATTTGATAGGTCATTCGAACTGAGTAGAAATGGTGTCTCAGAAAAGTTTGAAGGAGATGGATCAGAAATTATTGTTCAAGAAGCATTGAATTTTATGAGTCAGGAAATCGATCAAGGTAAACCATTCTTTATTGTCATTTGGTACTCTGCGCCTCATGGGCCGTGGGATGCGTCTGAAGAGGATATAGCGCCATTTTTGGGTAAGGTGGATAGAACTTCAGCACATGGGCATGGCGAAATAGTAGCCATTGATCGATCCATCGGAAACTTAAGATCTGGATTAAGGGATCTTGGTATTTTCGAAGATACATTAGTTTGGTTTACGAGTGACAATGGGGGTTCACCAAATTTAGATGTGCGTGTTTGGCCATCTGAGGATCCATTAGGAGGTGCTGGTGGTCAGGGAGTAGAGATGGAGTATCCATCAAACTGCAGTAATGAAATAGATTTCAATTTAACCAGTCATGAGGCTAGATTTCTTCATGGTTGTATAAGAGGTCTGGATCCAGACAGCACAGGTCATTTGAGAGGGTTCAAAAAAGATTTCTATGAGGGTGGACTGCGTGTTCCTACCGTCATAGAGTGGCCAGCTGGAATTGAGCCTCGAGTGACAAATTTTCCATCAAGCACATATGATATGTTTCCGACTTTGATAGATGTTGCGGGTCTTGCTGAGGACTCAATCAATTCTGTCCATGATGGCATTTCAATCGCTAAGGTATTTGAACGTGAGCTACCTGAAAGAGTTAAACCTATTGGATTTCGGGCAAATGGAGGTTCGATGTGGCTGGATAATGATTGGAAATTAGTAAGAAACGTGAATTATGAGGGCAACAAGTTTGTAACAACAGATTACGAGCTCTACAACATTATTGGTGATCCGATGGAGACTAACGATCTCAGCCAAATGTATCCTGAGCGTGTTGCAAAAATGAAGCAACAACAGAGTAAGTGGAGTTTGTCTGTTAGTAAAAGTGCTTTAGGAGCCGACTATCCAGAAAATCAAGTTCTAAGTCACGGGAGATCAAATCCTACAATGCGGATAGAGAAGGCGCGTGAAAAAAGGCTTGAAGAGTGGCGAGATGAGATAAGGCGCTCTGAGGTAACTGTTCTGCCTTGAACAACCTTGCGTTCTTTCTTAAGCCCCGATGGGCATGCCTTTGATAGCTTGTTCTTGAGCGACTCTTTTTATAATTTTACCCGATGCCCCTCGAGTTAGTGGCATTGGGCTAANACTTATTTTCTCGGGTATTTCGAAGATCGCCAATTTATCATTTAAAAATTGTATTAATTCAGAGGTATCTAAATCACTTTGACCATGCACCGTTGCACCCACAATCTCCCCAAGTCTTTCGTCCGGCAAACTGTAAACGCATGCTTCGGTTATTTTGGGATGTTCTAGAAGAGCATACTCTACTGAGCTGCAGGATATATTTTCACCACCTCTAATTATTAAATCCTTGATTCTGTCAACTATGTAAACAAAACCATCGGGCTCAATTTTTGCGATATCACCTGTTTTAAACCAATCTCCATCAAAACAGTCTAAAGACTCATTTGATCGGTTCCAGTATCCTTTAAACATAGAAGTCCCCTTTACTTGAAGTTCTCCTGTCTCACCAGGAATCACAACTTCCCCTTTATCGGAGACGATTCTCATCTCCAATACAGCAGAGCACTCTCCGCAACTGGAGGGTTTATCTGCATATGAATCGCTAAGGGCACTTGTTCCAATAGCGTTTGTTTCGGTCATCCCCCANCCAATTTGAGGCATGATCTGATCATTTAATTCATTGATTTCTTTTACTTGCTCTGGCGCTCGGGGGGCTCCACCACCGCCAAGCACAAAGAGACTAGAGATATCATAATCGCCGGTTTTTAAAGCATTAACTAAGTCACCTGTTATTGCAGGCGCNGCTATAAAACCTGAAATTCTCTCTTTTTCAATGAGATCAAGACCTTTAAATGCATCCCACTTATACATACATACCATTTTACGCTGAGCTCTAAATGAGGCTAGAAGCACTACATGCGACCCTGACACATGGAATAGAGGAACAGCCAGAAGCAATGCCTCTTGAAATTGAAATTGTGGTTTTTCAAGCTGATATCTATAAGCTCTGATCTCTATTTCAAGCTCCCAACTCATTAGCGCATGAATTATGTTTCGATGAGATGAAATAGCTCCTTTAGGAAATCCTGTAGTACCTGATGTGTAGATAATGGTCGCATCATCATCAGCTTTCATATTTATATTTGGCAAGCGCGCATTTTTATTTCTGGACAGTAACTCTTTCCAACAATGTGACGATATATTTGAGTTACCATTAGATCTTACCCTTACAACTTCTAAGTCATTTGATCTCTCTTCAACTTTTGATAGATCAAGTAATCTCTCATCATCCACAAATATTAGCTTTGGTTCACAATCATTTAATGCATATGCTAAATCTTTTGGACCCCAAAGTGCATTGAATGAGACAGCAATTGCGCCAATAGAAGTGGCCGCGATGAAACTAATACTCCATTCGGGATAGTTTCGCATTGAAATGCCGACCCTATCACCTTGCTTAACATTGAATTCAGAAATCATTATGTTTGCGAGTCGCTTGCTCAAGTTTAAAACTTCTGAGTAACTGTAGCGCTCGTCCTCATACACAATAAAATCTAAATCGCTTGAGTTAGAGTAGTAAAGATCTCTCAATGTGTGGGGAGCATTCTTAAATACTTTTACATTTCGACCATTTATTTGGGTGGAATTTAGTTCATATATTTGATTTGAGGAACATAGTTTCTCTATTGCTTGATTTCTAGTTATGGTAGTTTTAGTCATATTAGAATTATTAATCATAGATTTAGTAATATACCATTCAACTGATTAATTTCGCTAGACGGCATTATTGGATTATTGGAGTGATTAAAATGACAACTAAGCCCTTCCTTCCTCGAGATATTTTTGCAAAACCAATTGCAAATTCTTCAAGAGTATTCCTCTCTCCGCCGCGCTACATCCAAGGTCCGGGTGTAATAAGAAATTGTGGGCTATACCTTCAATTGATTAATGCAAACAATGTCGCTGTATTAGCTTCAAAACGAGGTTTTTCAGCTGAGGCCTCTGATGTTTTAACGTCACTAAGTAAAGAAGGAATTGCGTATTCAAAAGCTGAGTTTTTGGGTGAGTGTTCGAAAGAAGAAGTAGAGAGACATGCAAACAATTTAATGAGTTCAAAACCAGATTGTATTTTGGCAGTGGGAGGGGGAAAGCTTGTTGATGCTGGGAAATGCATCGCTCACAGACTAAATTGCCAAGTAGTAATTATTCCAACTCTAGCATCGAATGACGCTCCTTGCTCTTCCATATCAGTATTGTATACCTCGGATGGGGTTAAAGATCTTGTCGAATATTTTCCTCAAAATCCTGCATTTGTAATCGTAGATACCGAGGTCATCGTTAACGCAAGTGAACGTTATCTAGTCGCAGGGATGGGTGATGCTATGGCGACTTGGTATGAAGCTCGAGTATGCGAAGATAATCCCATTGCTTCAAATTTGGTAGGATGCAGACCTACACTCGCGGCTTCGGCTTTAAGTGAAAAATGTGCGCAGACACTCTTTAAATACGGAGTTTCTGCGGCAGAGAATGTTAGAAATAATAAAAATAGTGACAGTGTTGACAGAGTCGCGGA
>PALW01000013.1 GCA_002710745.1 Porticoccaceae bacterium | reverse complement strand
CCAATCAAATCTCGCACTACTGTGCGATTGTTAATTTTGATCGAGCAGCTTCCTCAAAACTAAATAATTCTAAATTTTGATTAATAGATAAGTTTGCAGAGGCAATACCAGATTTAATCGAATCTTCAATCAATTCATAGTCTCCTGATGTAACTGAAGTGAGAGATATCAAAACATAATCGCCATTTTGGGTGACGAAAAAGTCAACCTCTGGATTTGAATCGGGATTCTGCATTTTAAAGACCTCAGAATTAATTTCTGGATTTTGATCAGTAACTCTTCGACCCGCAGAAAGGACTACCTGCCAGTCAAGATCTTCCTGTTTAGCTACTGCTTCGATAGTTTCCCCACCCTTTACAAGTTCAAGTAACCGATTTGATCTTTTTATCATTAATTCTTCCAATCGGCCATCTAAAAGCTGAGCTGAAATATCATCTTTGACTTCGGCAAGCGCCTTTTGCTGAACATCCACGAATTCATTAAGTTTCACCACCACATAGCTGTCAGTTTCAAGTTCAATCGCTTCGCTCGCATAACCATTGGTAAGCACATCATCAGAAAATGATATATCGACAACTTGTCTATTGGAGGCTACCCCATTACCCCCAGAGCGAGGAAAAAATTCCGTAGTCTTCATTTCAAGTTCCATATCCTCTGCCACTTCATTTAAAGATTGCGCATTAAAACTGAGCTCTTTTAATGTTTCTAATTTTTCAATAAAAACATCTGAAATTAACTCACTAGAGAGTTCCTGCAAAATCCGATCCCGCTCATCTTCAAATACTAGATCATTTCTTTGTATATCCGTTAGTTTAATGAAATGTGTCCCAGCTTCGGTCAGAATCGGATCTGATATCTGGTCTATCTCTAAAACTTTCACCGCATCTTCAAAATTTTCAGGAAATGTGTCTCCAGAAGTAAAACCAAGATCTCCACCAATNGACGCAGATCCAAAGTCTTCTGAGTACTCTGTGACTAAATCCTCGAAAGGTATNGATAGNTCAAGCTTTTCTTGTATCTCTTTGANTAGTGCTGGATNACTTTCAGTAATCAATATNTGAGAAACTCTNCTAGATTCNGCAAATTCNAGNCTATCNCGCTCCNTTTCAAAGCGCTGNCGGATCATATCATCAGTAACTGCATCTTTATNAGCNAGTAATTCTGGCGACAATTCAATGTAATCAATCTTTACCATAGGTTCTGTTACAAANTTCGACAGATTGTTNCCATAAAAAGNCNCNATATCATCTTCAGAAATAGTNATNGAGGANCTTGTCTGNTCCGATGGAANNGTNANATAATAATAATCCCGCTTTTGNTCNGANACNNNNGNTAAGGCNNGGTCNTCAAATTCAGTNACAAANGCNGTATCNGATATNCCTGATATTANCTGTTGAACAATCAAATCATTATTGAGCATTTGTTTAAATGAGGCATGTGTGTATCCTTGATTCTGGAGCGCAAATTTATATCGATCTTGATCGAATTTACCGTCTGTTTGAAATTCATCAATTGCAAGGATCTCCCCGTTTAATGAAGAATCCGACATCCTAAGGCCTTTTTTGACGGCAGTTTGAACAAGAACTTCGCGACGAATAAGTCTTTCGAGAGCACTCGGTCGCAAAAGATCATCATCTAGTAGAGAAGTATCGATTTCTGGATTTTGTTCTAAGATCTGTTGTTTCTGGTTACTAATAGAGCGCAGAACATCGAANTCACTGATTTCTACATCACCAACCTCAGCTACCGCTCCGTCTATAGAATTGGTCAAAAACATTGTCCCAGTGCCAGAAAGAATAAAAACTACTGCTATTAATATAGTAATCGCGAGGGCAACACCTTTCATATTCGATCTAAAACTTTCTAACATTTCATAATCCTACCATTAAAAAAGGCGCATCTAAGATGCGCCTTTCAGATTAATATCCAAATAAACTAACTAATAATTAGTTCACCGAATCTTTTAAAGCCTTCCCAGCTTTGAAGCTTGGCACNTTTGCTGCTGCAATTTGTATTTCTGCACCAGTCTGAGGGTTCCTACCTGATCTTGCAGCCCTGTGCTTCACAGAGAAAGTACCAAAGCCAACTAAAGCAACAGAATCACCACTTTTCAACGCACCCATGATTGCGCCAATAGCAGAATCAAGAGCCCTTCCTGCAGAAGCTTTAGATACATCCGCGCCTGATGCAATAGCATCAATTAATTCAGATTTATTCACAATATTCCCCTTTATATAGTTAAATTTCCTTTAGCCGCACCCCGAAATCGAGAACGCCTTCTTTTGAGCGTTTATGTCGCCGCTGTTATCCTTTATACCAATACGAGCCACTGCCGGTCAAGCAGTCTTGTAAAAAAAATCGCTTTTTATCGTAACTAATGCGTACTCGGGCGTTCAGCATCGTTATGATCACTCTTTTGGGTGCTTTTCTCGATAAATTCGGCCTCACTCAGAGGTTTAGGCTCTGATTCAAGAGCTAGCTGAAGCACCTCATCAATCCAGTCGACTGGGTGTATTTTTAAGTCTTGAGTAATCTTATCAGGCACTTCCTTTAAATCGCCAAAATTATCCTTCGGAATGATAATGTTCGTAATACCCCCTCTATGAGCGGCCAGCAACTTCTCTTTCAATCCACCAATTTTCAATACCTGTCCATGAAGTGTTATCTCTCCTGTCATTGCAGTATCTGAGCGCACTGCAATCCCGGTGAGAACAGAAACAATAGATGTGCACATACCAATTCCCGCAGATGGNCCATCTTTTGGTGTCGCACCCTCTGGGACGTGAATATGCAAGTCTTTCTCCTGATAAAAATCTCTNTATANACCCAATGACTGAGCCCGGTTCCTTACGACAGTCAAAGCAGCTTGTATAGATTCCTGCATTACATCACCCAGTGAACCAGTTTTTATAACTTTCCCGGTACCAGGAATCGCTGATGTTTCTATATTCAATAATTCCCCTCCAACTTGGGTCCAAGCAAGCCCGGTCACCTGCCCTATCTGACTCTTCACCTCTGCTCGACCATAATCAAATTTTCTAACGCCGAGTATTTCTTCTAAATCAGAATCTCGCACGACATCCTTATCAGTCGCATTGAGCTTCACATGTTTCNTGGTAACTTTTCGACATATTTTTGCAATGGATTTCTCTAAACCACGNACACCAGCTTCTTTGGTGTAGAATCTAATCGTATCCCTCAGTGCATCCGCGCTNATCTCAATCTCATCCTTTTTCAATCCATTTGCTTTTATTTGCTTAGGTATAAGATATTTATCAGCAATTTGGACCTTCTCATCCTCGGTATAGCCGGGAATTCGAATAATTTCCATACGATCCAAAAGAGGTCCAGGGATATTAAGAGAATTNGCTGTACATATGAACATNGTCTCNGANAGNTCNTAATCNACNTCNAGNTAATGATCATTAAATGAATGNTTTTGCTCCGGATCGAGCACCTCTAGAAGTGCCGATGCGGGATCACCACGATANTCCATCCCCATTTTGTCTATCTCATCCAATAAAAATAAAGGATTTTTCGTGCCAATCTTTGAAATTTTTTGTATTAGCTTTCCAGGAAGAGCTCCAATATATGTGCGTCTGTGACCTCTGATCTCAGCTTCGTCTCTAACACCACCCAAGCTCATNCGGACGAACTTGCGCCCTGTTGCTGCTGCAATTGACTCGCCTAAAGATGTTTTTCCAACGCCTGGAGGACCCACTAAGCACAAGATTGGGCCTTTCAACTTTTTAACTCGTTTCTGTACCGCCAAGAACTCAAGAATTCTCTCCTTGACCTCTTCTAATCCATGATGATCTTGATTTAGTGTCTTTTCCGCAGTCTCTAAATTATTTTTAATTTTGCTTCGTTTTTTCCAGGGAATCTTGACCATCCAATCTAAATAATTCCTAATTACCGACGCTTCAGCTGACATTGGTGACATCATTTTAAATTTATTTAATTCAGATACTGCCTTCTCAGATGCAAGCCCTGGCATCCCCACACTTTTAATCTTATCTAAAAGAATATCAGCTTCAGATGCGCTACTTTCATCATCCCCAAGNTCCTTCTGTATGGCTTTCATTTGCTCATTGAGNTAGTANTCTTTCTGGCTCTTNTCCATCTGTTTTTTTACTCTACCTCGAATTTTCGCCTCTACTTTCAGAAGATCGAGTTCCGAATCTATATAGCTTATAAGCTGCTGTAAGCGATCCTTTAATGATTCGATCTCAAGGATTTTTTGTTTCTGATCGAGTGGGAGAGTCATATGAGAAATCACAGTGTCCGTTAAGCGATTGGCATCATCGATCTCACTCACGGTTGATTTGACTTCTACTGGAATTTTTTTATTTAAATCGACATATTCTTCAAATAAAGCCTTAGCAGATTTCACGAGCAATTGCTCTTCTTCTGAAAGCTCCTTATCATCCTTGATAAACTGAAGCGATGCTTCCATACAGCCGGCGTTATCAGTTAATTCGACTAATCTACATCGGCTATGCCCTTCAACTAAAACTTTTAGAGTACCATCTGGGAGTTTAAGCATCTGCAAAACTGACGCTACTGTTCCAATATTATAAATATCATCCTTGCTTGGATGATCTTTTGAGGAATCTTTTTGAGCCACAAGAATAATACGTTTATCGGCTCCCATCGCTCGCTCTAAAGCGATTATCGACGCTTTCCTTCGAACAAATAAAGGCATGACCATGTGCGGGTAGACAACCACATCTCTGAGAGGTAAGACTGGTAGAAGTGAAAACTTAGCTTTTGAATCTTTTTCCAAGGTATGCCTCCATTCAGGAATTAGCGAAACAACTCCATTAACATGAGGGCATAAGTTTATATTACAAGGTGAACCCTAAAATAAAAATCTATCCGCTTTGGCGCTCGTTTTCACTAATGTTTAACTCTGCATCAGACTTTTCATAAACTAATTTAGGCGGGCTCTCACCTTCAATGACCATTTTGTCAACCACAACCTTTACGACACCTGATTCTGACGGAACCTTATACATGGTATCAAGTAACGTTGCTTCCAGAATTGACCTAAGTCCACGTGCCCCAATTTTGCGGTCTATAGCCTTATTTGCGATTGCTTCTAACGCATCTTCACGAAGATCCAAGTCTACATTTTCCATCTCGAACATTGCTTGATACTGCTTAGTAAGCGCATTTTTGGGCTTAACCAAAATACTCATCAGTGCATCTTTATCAAGTTCTTGAAGCGTAGCTACCACTGGAAGTCTTCCGATAAACTCAGGAATTAAACCAAATCCAATCAAATCCTCTGGTTCAACATCATTAAGTGTTTCACCAACTGATTTTTGATTATCCTTACTCATTACCTCTGCACTAAATCCAATACCACCTTTTGCGGATCTATCTCTAATAACTTTTTCAAGGCCTGCAAACGCGCCCCCACATACAAAAAGGATATTAGAGGTATCCACCTGCAAGAATTCTTGCTGAGGATGCTTCCTTCCTCCTTGTGGCGGGACAGAGGCAATGGTGCCCTCTATTAGCTTAAGCAAAGCTTGCTGAACCCCTTCTCCAGAAACATCACGCGTAATTGAGGGATTATCCGACTTCCTAGAAATCTTATCGATCTCGTCTATGTATACAATTCCTCTTTGTGCTTTATCGACATCATAATCACATTTTTGAAGTAGCTTCTGAATAATATTTTCTACATCTTCACCAACATAACCCGCTTCAGTGAGAGTAGTAGCATCTGCTATGGTAAATGGGACGTCAAGAAGTCTAGCTAGTGTTTCGGCAAGTAAAGTCTTTCCGCATCCAGTCGGGCCTATTAACAAAATATTACTTTTTCCTAATTCGACTGCGTCTTTAATTGGATTAGCATTGGTGGCGCTTTGAAGGCGTTTATAATGATTATATACAGCGACACTTAATATTCTTTTTGCCTTTTCTTGGCCGATTACATAATCATCTAAGATACTTTTGATTTCGACAGGCACAGGGAGCTTATCACTCGTGGCATCCGTATCTGATGCCTCTGCCTCTTCAGAAATAATATCGTTACAAAGATCAACACATTCATCACAAATATAAACCGAAGGACCCGCAATCAACCTTCTTACTTCGTTTTGGTTTTTCCCACAAAATGAGCAAAACAGGAGCTTGCTACTGTCGCTTAAACCGTTCTTGTCACTCATTATCAATCCTCAACTGCGATACCTTAATTACGAATTTCTCTTTCAAAGATTAATATGTCTAAGATCTTTTGTCCAGAACCTCATCAATCAGACCGTAGGTTTTCGATTCCTCGGCATCCATGAAGTTATCTCGCTCAGTATCCTCTGTAATCTTATCGACACTTTGTCCAGTATGATGAGCCATAAGCTCATTCAACTTCCGTTTCATCTTTAAAATCTCTTGTGACTGAATGTGAATATCAGTCGCTTGGCCTTGGGCACCACCACTTGGCTGGTGAATCATTGTTCGCGCATTCGGCAGACAAAATCGCTTAGTTTTTGCTCCAGCTGCCAGCAAAAACGCTCCCATTGAGGATGCTTGCCCTATGCACATTGTGCTGACATCTGGTTTTATGAATTGCATTGTATCGTATATCGATAATCCAGCCGTGACGGATCCACCTGGCGAATTTATGTATAAATGTATGTCCTTTTCTGGATTCTCTGACTCTAAAAATAGCATCTGAGCGACGATTAGGTTAGCCATATGGTCCTCGACCTGACCTACTAAAAATATGACGCGCTCCTTTAATAGCCTTGAATAAATATCAAAAGCACGCTCACCCCTGGATGTCTGCTCTACCACCATAGGAACGAGACCACTCGCCGTTAGCTCCTGAAAATCACTTTTGTTTCTCGACATGGAAAAATCCTTATATTTATTCCTAGTTACGAACTCGAATGTAACGCGGATTTAAATGGCTTGTTCACTTTTTCGGCTTTGGTTTTGGTTTTGGTTTTGGTTTTGCCTTTGTTTTCGTTTTGGCTTTAGCGGTTGCTTTCGCTTTGTCATCAACTTTTGATTGTTTAGTCGACCCTACTTTTCTTTTGACAGGTTTACTTTTTTTAGGCGTCGGCTCTGGATCAGGTTGAATAGCCTTTTCATACGGCAGCTTCTCTTCCTTCACTGATGCCTGCGACAAAACTAGTTCTGTTACTTGGTCCTCTAAGACCATCGACTCAACCGAAGCGAGTGCATCAGGATTTCCATAATAATACTCGATAACTTCCGATGGCTTCTCATATGTAGCAGAAATCTCTTCAACTCGCGCCTTTATCCTATCCGCATCAGCACTCATATTTTCTTTCTTAACAAGCTCAGAAACAATAATACCCAAAGCCGCGCGTCTTTCAGCACGATCAAAAAACATATCATCGGGCAACATATCCATGTCGATTTTTTGTCCACCGCCAAACTGCTGGATAGTTTGCTGTTTCAACTGATTAATTTCATTTTTAATCAGGCTTCGAGGCACCTCAACTGTGTTTAGATCAAAGAGTTGATTCATTACTCTATTTTTTACTTTTGTTCTTACAGCATTATTAAGCTACCGCTGCATATTTGCCTCAACTTCCTCTTTAAATTTCTTTTCTCCACCTTCTGTAACCCCAAAGAGCTTAAAGAATTCATCATCAAGCTTAGGAAGTTTTTTTGAGGATACATCATTTACCTCAACCTTAAATTTTACCTTTGCACCTTTGAGGTCTTCGGCATGATAATCCTTGGGGAACTTCAGATCTAAGACGGTGTTTTCTCCAGCCGACATTCCAATAATCCCATCTTCAAACCCTGGTATCATGCTATTTGAGCCCAGAATTAAATCCTGATCTAGTCCTTGTCCACCCTCGAATTCAACGCCACCTTTTGTGCCAGAGTAATTAATATTTACCTGATCACCAGAAGCTGCCTTTTTCTTGGAAGATTTAAACTTAGACTGCTGATTCCTCAGCTGTTCGATCATTGTTTTAATATCTTTCTCTTTTATATCAGCTACCGGTCGCGCTATTTTCACTTTCTTTAAATCGCACAATTTTAACTCAGGCAGAACCTCGAACGTCGCGCTAAATTCCAGATCACTGCCCTTTTTGTCGACAAGTATTTCAACTTTAGGTTGACCGACAGGATTAAGCTTCTCTTTTGAAATCGCATCACTAAACCCAGTATTTATCGCTTCACCAACGATCTCTTGACGAATACCTCGACCAAAATGTTGCTGTACTACTCGTACCGGAACTTTTCCTTTTCTAAAACCCTTTAAAGCGACTGTCTTGGAGGCTTTCTCAATTCTCTCCATTATTTGAGATTCAATTTTATCTGACGGGATTGCAATTTTTAATGTTCGCTCTAGCCCATTAGCTGAATCGATTGATACCTTCATAAAAAATCCTTTTGATAAAATATGGTACGAGAGGAGAGACTTGAACTCTCACGGGTTACCCCACTGGAACCTAAATCCAGCGCGTCTACCAATTCCGCCACTCTCGCACAATTATAAGATCTTGAAACTTAATTTCTTATTATGCTTCTTTAAACTCTACGAAGAGGCGGGATTTTGCCATAGCACCCCAAAATCAGCAACAATTTTCATGATATACAAAACAAGACATTAACTAATCTGAGACGTACACAGTCGAAATATAACTTGCATAAATCACAAACTACCGCGATTATTTGCCTCCAACCAAAAGCTATGATGAATATGACACCCGCTGACAATAAAACTAGTCCACTGTTTGATTTTAGTTCTAAACAATTACGAGAAAGTTTGGGAGCTTTTGCTACTGGCGTTACCGTCGTTACCTCAACCACCGAAAACGGCGAAAAAATAGGCATGACAGTAAACAGTTTTAATTCTGTCTCACTAGAGCCTCCTTTAATTCTATGGAGCATTGGCAGAGATGCAAACTGCTTCGAGGCTTTCATGGCANCNAAATCATTTGCAGTGCATATTTTNAATAAAACTCAATCGGGTATATCNAATAAATTTGCTCAGACTNGGATTGATAAATTCNAAGGTATGGCTTGTGCTAGTGGTTTGAATGATATACCGATTCTGCCAGATTTTAGTGTTTGCCTTCAATGCACAACCAAACACCTTTATGATGGTGGTGATCACGTGATTATTGTGGGTGAAGTAAAAAGCATAGAAAATAGAGGCCAAGAGCCATTAATTTTCTATAAAGGAGATTATTTAACAATATAATCAATATTTTATATGGATTTTGTAAAGTTATTTATATTTAAAGTATGCCCAATAAATACCCTAAAAATGTCAAAATAATCGAGGTTGGACCAAGAGATGGATTGCAAAATGAGCCTTCGCTCGTTAGTTTGATTGATAAGAAAAATCTCGTAAAAAACTTAATTAATTCTGGATTAAAAGACATTGAGGTTGGAAGCTTTGTAAGCCCTAAGTGGGTACCTCAAATGGCAGAGAGCGCTGAACTAATCAACGCAGTCTCTCCAACAAAACAATATGATTTAAATCTAAGCGCGCTGGTACCAAATATTAAAGGCTTAGAATCTGCTATCAATACAAATATAAATTCAATTGCTATTTTTGCATCTGCCTCTGAGACGTTTAGTCAAAAAAATATTAATTGTTCAATCGATGAAAGCTTGGAACGCTTTTCAGAAGTATTCAAAAGAACGTCTGCATCTAATCTCCCAGTTCGAGGATATATATCTTGTGCTTTTGGATGCCCGTATGAGGGAGACATCGATCATCAGAGAGTGATCGAATTAACCACAAAGCTCTTGGAGCTCGGTTGCTATGAAGTCTCAATCGCAGACACTATTGGCTGTGGGACTCCAAGTGAAACTGACAGCTTACTTCATGGCCTGATTGCAGCAGTTGGGAGAGAAACGATTGCAATGCATTTCCATGATACCCAAGGGAAAGCGCTTGAGAATATTGAGATTGCTCTTTCAAAAGGCATATCGTCCATTGATTCTGCAATTGCAGGCCTCGGCGGTTGCCCATATGCGCCAGGCGCCTCCGGGAATGTTGCAACAGAGGACGTAGTAAACCTACTTAATGATCTCAACATAAGACATGGTATCGATTTACAGAAGTTGATAGCGTCCGGAAACGAAATATCACAAGCCCTATGTCGACGAAATTCAGCCAGAGTGCTACAACATAAAAAAGCCCCTTCTCAGGGGCTTTTCCCTATAGATTTCGATAGTAACGACGCCTAGCGATCAGCAATAACGCACCCACGAGTAGGAGTATCAGAGAGTTATCAGATGATGTCTCTCCTCCAACCGTACATCCACCGCCGCCACTAGAGGTAGTATCATCTGGAGTGGAGCTAACATCGTTGAGCGTTAATTCTTCCGAGTATACCGTCACACTTGTCTGACCATTACTGATCTGCACCGTAACTGGGCCCGTTCCAGAGACGCTACCAGCCGTCAATGTTGCGGTATACACTCCGCTCCCTTGCTCATAGAAATCACTGACACTGGTTCCACTCAGATCGACACTTCCAGTGACATTCATATGCTCTAACGGCATTCCAGAGGCATCCAGAGCGGTTACTGTAATTGAAGTGCTATCAGATCCATTCGCATCTAATGAGCTAGAACCCAAAGAAACAGTTGAATCTGTGCTTGGAGTACCAATATATTTCTCGGCAACACCACTTGGATCTACGAGCATACCGTTTGCAATACCATCTGCATCGTTCGGTCCGCCATCCTCGATCATTAACTGTAAGCAATCATCTCCAATATACCAACCCCCATATGAACTGCTTCCAGCTGCAGGACATACTCCACTGGCAGATTTAGCAGACATAATCATATTAGCCGCATCTTCGACAAACATCTGCCAACCAAGAGTTTCATCAAGATATTTACGGTAAGTTGATGTTTCTGTTGTTGGCGTTGATAAAGGTATTACCACCTTATATGAATGTCCGGGCTCAGCTCCTGATATAACAAAGTCGCTAAGCTCGGCATAGTCAAACCCAATATCAGTTGTGTCGCTCGCACCGGCTTCAGCCTCACTCACAGAAATATCATAATCTCCTGCGCCGAGAGCAACCGAACCAAGTATCATGGAGGTTCCTGGCTCTGATTCAGCAACCGACACATTGTTCGGTATTACATTGCTCTGAGAGATCGCATCGAGATAATTTGGCACACCATCTCTATCATCATCACCCATGCCCTCACCTAGATCTGATATTCCATCACCGTCAGAATCAACATCTGATGATAATACCGGCATGCTCTCTATCACATTTATCGACAGATGGCTCATCGTAGTATTTACGCCATCACTAACATCGACTGCAATATCGACTACGCCCGTGTCCATGGTTGACGGATCAAACGATAAGACATTCCCGTTATCAACGGCGCCTGGCAATGTGTTGTAAGCGCTGCCCCATGTGTAAGTGAAGCTCGTCCCTGAATTCGCGTCAGTCGCGTCGACTGTCACATCAACGTTACCTGCATTCTTCGCGATAGTTGTCAGAGGGTCGAGTGCGCCCTGGCTTGCAGTCATCATAACCTTTGGAGCAAGATCTTCTTCCGTGATCGTTACATCCTGCTGAGTGACAGAGCCAAGCACCGCGCCACTTAGAGAATCACTATGCAAGCTAATCGTCAATGTTTCATCGGATTCAGCAGTCTCATCTGAAACAATCTCAACACTAATCATTGCTGAGAGATTTGTCCCGTCGATGGTCACGGTCTTATCTGTCTCGCTAACATAATCTTCGTTCTCAGTGGCTGTGCCAGATATCGAGTAGCCCACCGTCACCGAAGAATCAGCCGGGTGGCCACTAAGTGTCACTGGCATATGAACTGTATTGCCCTCGGTTGCAATCACCGCAGAACCTAAGTTAACCAGAGGCACTACTTTCAAAATCTGCATAGCAGATGCGGTAGTTCCAACACTATCAACAGCAGTCCAGGTGATTTCATACATACCCGACTTAAATGGACCAGTCTTGCTTGGCGAAACAGAAATATCGCCCTCACCCGCTGACACTGTAGCATCTCCAAGATCCACTGAGGTCAGGTATCCTGTTGCATTCACAGTGATGTCAGAAGGTATGGATAGGCTTATCGCAATTGGCACAATCACTACAGTTCTAGTTACTTCAACTGCAGAATTACCGCCTGCATCATTTACGTTATAGGTAATTACATAGGTGCCAACCGTCGACACATCTACCGGATTTACTGTCGAGATGTTCGCCGTAATATCACCATCAACAGTATCTGAAGCTGTTGCACCAGCATCTACATATTCTGTGTAACGCTCCAGTGTCACTGTGCTCTCACCCAACAAACTGATGACAGGTATTGTAACATCAGGTGTTATTTCGACTGTTCGCACTAATGAGATCGCGCTATTTCCTGCTGAATCCTGCACTGAGTAGGTAATCGTATAGGTATCAGCGGTAAGAATATCGATAGAACTTAGTGTCGTACCAGATGAGTTAGTAATAGTTACAACAATCTGAGATGTGATGTCACCATCGATATTATCAGTAGCTGTTGCTCCTGCATCTGCATAAGTCGTGCCCATTTCGTAGCTTTGAGATGCATCTCCAAGCAACGTTATCGTTGGCACAGTGACATCTGGTGTAACAGTAATAGTTCTTGTCACGGCAGTTGCTGCATTACCGGCAGCATCACTCACACTGTAAGTTATCGTGTAGGTGCCAACTGTTGTTAGATCGACGTACATAGGTGTCGTTCCGTCATCGGTAACTACTTCCAACGTTACGACAATGCTTGAAGTTAAGTCTCCGTCTGCACCATCAGTAGCAGTTGCTCCTGCATCGGTATACGTAGTTCCAGTTGGACCAACCTCGTAAGTTAACTCAGCATTTCCAATCAGAGTAATTACTGGGCTAATAGTATCAGTTACAGTAACTGTCCGATCTTTGGTTGCGCTATTGCTCGCCGCGTCTGTTGCGGTGTATGTCAACACATATGTGCCTGCGGTGCTATCGTC
>PALW01000012.1 GCA_002710745.1 Porticoccaceae bacterium | reverse complement strand
ATCAATTTAAAATGTATGTAGGCTCAAAAATTTTCTTGAAATTGAGAATTCAAAAAGAAGGCAGGCGTAAATTTAATGGTGTTTTGAAAAAAGTAGATGCACATAACATTGAGGTTGAAGTGGGCGAGGTAGACTTTGTTTTCCCGCATTCTAATGTCGAAAGTGCGAATTTAATTTCTGATTATTGAAGAGTTTGGAGATGATTAATGAGTAAAGAGATTTTGATGGTAGCTGAGGCTGTCTCTAATGAAAAAGGAGTCGATAGAGCCGTGATTTTTGAGGCCATGGAGCAAGCGTTAGCTATGGCAACAAAAAAACGATACGACGAGAATGCCAATATTCGAGTATCAATAGACCGAGAATCGGGTGATTATGAGTCCTTCCGTTGGTGGGAGGTAGTCGCTGATGATGTACTAGCGGAACTTGGGACTCAATTTACTACGGAAGAAGCAGAAGAGCATGACGCAACTTTGCAGGTTGGTGATATATACGAAGAGCCCGTGGCAAATGTAGAATTCGGTCGAATTGCTGCTCAGATTGCCAAGCAAGTTATTGTGCAAAAGGTTAAGGACGCAGAAAGAGACATAATAATCAATCGTTTCCGAAATCGAGTTGGTGAGCTCTTAAGTGGAACAGTAAAAAAAGTTACTCGGGATCATATCATAGTAGACTTTGGAGATAATGCTGAGGGATTG
This sequence comes from Porticoccaceae bacterium, assembly GCA_002710745.1. Lineage (GTDB taxonomy): Bacteria > Pseudomonadota > Gammaproteobacteria > Pseudomonadales > Porticoccaceae > AAA300-D14. Next base: position 18,365 of record PALW01000012.1, on the reverse strand, counting down.
CTTTTGAGAGAAGAGTTAGTCGGCAGAGAAATTTTCAGAGTTAATGACAGGACTCGGGCGATTTTACAAGGGATCCGTGAAGAAACGAGAGGGCCGCAGTTAAATCTTTCTCGAGCGGTTCCGGAAATGTTAGTCCAGTTATTTCAGATAGAGGTGCCTGAAATATCTGAGGGGATTATTGAGATAAAGAGTGCTGCAAGGGATCCGGGTCAAAGAGCAAAAATAGCGGTTAAAAGCAAAGATGCGAGGATTGACCCCGTTGGCGCTTGCGTCGGTATGAGAGGATCTCGAGTCCAAGCTGTCTCCAATGAACTTGATGAAGAAAGGGTAGATATTATTCTATGGGATGACAATCCAGCTCAGTTGGTGATCAATGCTATGGCACCAGCGGAGGTTGAATCTTTGATTATTGATGAGGATGCAGGGTCGATGGATGTTGCGGTTAACGANGATAATCTGGCTCAAGCTATNGGGAAAGGTGGNCAAAANGTNAGGCTAGCNTCNGAGTTGACGAAATGGACNATTAATGTNATGACGACNGAGGATGCTGCNCAGAAGCAAGAGGCTGANTCATCTGATCTAGTNAAAAGCTTAATTGATGCTTTGGAGGTTGATGAGGATGTAGCNGCTGTTCTGGTGGAAGAGGGTTTCACTAGTATNGAGGAAGTGGCNTTCGTTCCTTTGGATGAAATGAAGGCAATAGACGGATTNGATGAAGAAATTGCAGAAGAACTTAGAGCNAGAGCNAANGATGCGCTTCTCACNAANGCGTTGGCNTCGGAAGANAANTTNGCGAGTAAGGANCCNGCGGAAGATTTGTTANCGATGGATGGTATGACTAAGGAATTGGCATATAAGCTNTGCGCTATNAATATNNTGACTATGGAAGACCTNGCTGAGCAGGCTATTGATGANATTACNGATATTGATGGTTTAGATGCTGAAAAGGCTGGNGAGNTNATAATGACNGCACGAGCGCCTTGGTTTGCTGAAACCGCTGGTGAGCANGAGTAAATATAGAGGAAAAAAAATGGCTCAAGTAACAGTTACTGAACTTGCAAAAACCGTTGGGGCGTCAACTGAGAGACTATTGTCTCAGATGAAGGAGGCTGGTTTGCCTCATNCATCGGGTGACGAAGAGGTTTCAGATCAAGAAAAGCAAACATTGCTTGCTTACCTGAAAGGATTNCATGGACAAAGCGCCTCAGAGCCTAAAAAGATTACATTAAAAAGAAAAACAATCAGCACTNTAAAGTCTGTAAATCGAAAGACTGTGAACATTGAGGTCAGAAAAAAGAGAACTTATATAAAGAGAAGNGATGAAGAGATTCGTGCGCAAGCAGATCTAGAAAATGAAGTAAAAGAACGAGAAGCTGAAGTTAAACTAGACGACGATAATATAGGGCTTGAGATAAAGGACGCTGATGAAAAGTTATCATTAAAAGNTAATAGTAATGAACTTTCTGCAGAGAAGAAGGAAAGTAACCTGGAAAGTTCGATAGANTCTTTAAAAGAAATNCCNTCGTCCACTGATGATTTAAGAAAAGCGAACAAAAAAGCCAAATTTGCGTCAGCAGAAAATAGTGAGCCTCTTAATGAGAGGGCAAGAAAATCTTCGATAGATGATGACGAAGATAAATTGGCGAAGAAGGCAAAGAAGGTATTAAGTAAGCCAGGAAAGAAAAAGCCATTGTTAGATTTCGAGGAAAACGAAGTTCAAAACATTAGTAAGGCTTCANTAGTTTCATCGGGGCGTGTTTTGAAATTAGATAATAAACATGTTTTTCAAAAACCAGTAGATAAAAAGATATTTGATGTAGCTATTCCTGATGAGATAACTGTTGCTGATTTAGCTCAAAAAATGTCTTTAAAGTCGGCTCTGGTAATTAAAGAGCTTATGAAGTTAGGAGTAATAGCGAGTATAAATCAAACCATTGATCAAGAAACTGCATTTTTAGTTGTTGAAGAGCTTGGTCATAAACCAATGGTTAAAGAAGAAGCATCAGTAGAGGATGAATTAAACAAGCAGTTTGAAAAACTTCAAAATGCAGGGCAAACAATTACTAGGGCCCCCATTGTGACCATAATGGGACATGTTGATCATGGAAAGACGTCCCTTCTAGATCGAATAAAAAAATCGCATGTTGCCGCAGGAGAAGCAGGAGGAATCACTCAGCATATTGGGGCATATCATGTCGATACAAAATTTGGATCCATTACGTTTTTGGATACTCCGGGACATGCTGCGTTTACTGCAATGAGAGCACGTGGGGCAAGTGTGACAGATATTGTAATTCTTGTAGTAGCTGGTGACGATGGAGTTATGCCACAAACTGAAGAGGCTATTCAGCACGCTCGAGCAGCTGAAGTACCGATAATAGTTGCAATAAATAAAATGGACAAAGAAGGCGCAGACCCTGACAAGGTAACAAATGAACTTGTAGCACAAGAAGTTATTCCAGAAGAGTATGGCGGAGATGTGCAATTTGTTCGAGTTTCGGCAGAAACTGGAGATGGATTGGATACTCTTTTNGAGGCGGTCACTCTTCAATCAGAGTTACTTGAGCTCACCGCGTCAGTTGATATTCCAAGCAGAGGAATAATTGTTGAGGCTAGAATCGATAAGGGGAGAGGGGTTGTGGCAACGGCTTTAGTTCAGCATGGCACTCTCAAAAAAGGTGATTTTATTGTTGCCGGTGAGAGTGTTGGAAAAATTCGTGCGATGACTAATGAGAAGAACTCAATGATTATTGAGGCTGCACCATCTGTGCCTGCGGAGATATTGGGATTGGACGAAGCTCCAAATGCTGGCGATGAGTTTTTTGTGATAGCAGATGAGAGAAGAGCAAAAGAGCTAGCGAGTTTAAGAGCGGAAAAAGCTCGCCAAGAGAGAGTAGCGAGGCAACAAGCGACAAAACTAGAGACAATGCTGTTTGATATGGATGGTAATAAAGCAAGCAAACTTAATCTTATTATCAAGGCAGATGTTAAGGGATCGCTAGAAGCAATCAATGGAGCAATTACTGATTTTTCAAATGATGAAGTCATGGTAAATATTGTGTCTTCTGGAGTTGGTGGAATTACAGAATCTGATATAAATCTCGCCTTGACGACAGAAGCGATCGTTATAGGTTTTAATGTGAGAGCTAGCTCTTCCGCGAAAGCACTTGCAGAGAAGGAAAGTGTTGAATTTCGTTATTACAGCATTATCTACAAACTTATAGATGAAGTTAAATTAGCCTTATCAGGAATGCTAGCACCAGAACTCAAAGAAGAGATAATTGGGTTAGCTGAAGTAAGAGATGTTTTTCGTTCACCAAAATTTGGTGCAATAGCAGGCTGCATGGTAGTCGAGGGATCTGTTTCACGAAACCAGCCAATAAGAGTATTGAGAGATGATATTGTAATTTTTGAAGGTGAGCTTGAGTCGCTTAGAAGATTTAAAGATGAAGCGAGCGAGGTGAGGAGCGGCATGGAGTGCGGAATTGGTGTGAAAGACTATAATGATGTGAAGGTCGGAGATCAAATAGAAGTTTTCGAAATCAAATCCATCAAACGATCCCTTTAAATCGTAATCAGCTTTACTAAAACAGCTATGTCAAAAGAATTCTCCAGATCCGAGCGAATTTCGGAGAGTATACAAAAGGCGCTCTCAAAATTAATAATAGATAATATTAGAGATCCGCGTATAGGGATGGTCTCGATTAATTATGTCGAAGTATCCAAAGACTATGCTATTGCAAAGGTATATATTTCTTTCATTGATTTGATGGATTCAGAAGCAATTTCCTCTGCGATAGATGCACTTAATGGAGCTGCCTCTTACTTAAGAAAAATGCTCTCCTCTGAGTTAGCTCTCCGAAGCACACCGAAGTTACGATTTCTCATCGATAAAGTGGGAAGGAGGGCGTCGCAGATATCTGATCTGATTGATCAGGCATTGGCAGCCGATGCAGCCCTCAGTGGAGGAAACTCATTCAATTTGGATGATGATGAGAATAAAAAAAGGTAGGCCGATCAGTGGTGTCTTGGTTTTGAATAAAGATCAAGGGATGACTTCTAATTTTGCGCTTCAGAAAGTAAAAAGAATATTTAATGCACAAAAAGCCGGGCACACTGGAAGTTTAGACCCATTGGCCACAGGCGTTCTCCCTATTTGTTTTGGCGAGGCGACAAAATTTTCAAGTTTCTTCTTAAATTCTAGCAAAAAGTATCATGCGACAATTGTCTTAGGTATTGAAACTGATACTTTTGATTCTGAGGGAATCGTCGTAAAAAAAACAGTTAGCCGCGATGTATCCAAGTCGCATGTTGAGAATGTTATTAATAAATTTGAAGGAGAACTACTTCAGACACCACCAATGTACTCTGCGCTCAAATATAAAGGAAAACCACTCTACAAGCTGGCTCGAAAGGGCATTAATATCGAGCGAAGCCCGAGAAACGTGTCTATTTATGAAATCGAATTGTTACAGTTTAGAGAGAAAGAACATGTAGAGATAGATATATTCGTTCATGTCAGCAAAGGGACTTATATTAGGTCACTTGCTCATGACATCGGTAAGGCATTGGGATATGGGGCCCATATCAGTTCTCTTCACAGAACGGGGGNNGGTAAATTTATGGANAACGACTCTTATAAAATAGATGATATTGAAATTATCAAGGAATCAGGCGGTTTAGAAAGCTTAGATACAAAATTATTATCTCTGGAAAGCGTTATGCGCGAAGACGATCTTGTCGAGGTAACCAGTGAGATGGGAATCTCTTTCTGTTTGGGACAGTCAGTAAATGTGAAAGAAAACTTTCGAAAAGATCAAGAAGGAGATATAGTGCGCGTCTTTGATGACAAAGGAANTTTTCTGGGAACAGGNTGTTGTCAAGAAAACGGTACAATTAGTCCAAAACGTGTAGTTTGTGTGGACTAAGATTTATTAACTTAGGAATCCTGCAAATATGCGTGGGATCACCTTAAACTCATTGCATATTGGAGAGAAACATGACGCTTAAAGCAGAAGAAAAAGCAAAAATTATTTCAGAGTTTGGTTCAAGCACNACGGATACTGGCTCTTCTGAAGTACAAATAGCCTTACTAACAAGTAACATCAACAAGCTACAGAGCCACTTTGGTGAGCATAAAAAAGATCATCACTCGCGCAGAGGCTTAATCCGCATGGTGAATCAAAGACGAAAGTTGCTAGATTACTTAAAAAGCAAAGATTTCAAGAGTTATAGTGCCTTGATAGTCAAATTAGGGCTCCGTCGCTAACTGTCTAGANTAGGTTAAATAAAAATATGAAAGCAGAGAATTTTGTGCTTCGAGTTAATTATAAATATTTTTCAGAGTATTTATAATTAACCCGATATGCATAAAAATTCTGGTTTTTAATTCAATTATTAAAAATAGGGAAAATTATGAATCCAATAATTAAAAAATTTCAATACGGNAAAGATACCGTGACGCTCGAAACTGGGCGAATTGCAAGACAAGCAACCGGAGCNGTTTTGTGCTCNGTAAATGAGACGTCAGTGCTTTGCACAGTCGTTGGAGAAAAAATAGCAAAAGAAGGGATGGATTTTTTTCCGCTTGGCGTGCATTACATCGAAAAGAGTTATTCTGCGGGTAAAATACCAGGNGGATATTTTAAACGAGAGGGAAGACCCACCGAAAAAGAAACTTTGACATCGAGACTTATTGATAGACCAATAAGACCATTATTTCCTGATGGATTTAAAAATGAGGTACAAGTTATTTGTAACGTTGTGTCATCCGAAAAAGATACTGATCCTGATATAGCAGCAATGATCGGGACNTCTGCGGCAATAGCAATTTCCGGAATNCCNTTTAATGGNCCNGTTGGCGCGGCAAGAGTTGGTTATAGTGACAATGAGGGATATCTTCTGAATCCAAGATATGAGGATCTTCAAACTTCAGATTTAGATATGGTTGTTGCAGGGACTAAAGATGCGGTGTTGATGGTAGAATCCGAAGCTAAGGAGTTATCAGANGATATTATGCTTGGGGGCGTTTTGTTTGCCCATCAAGAGATGCAAGCAGTAATTACCGTAATACAAGAACTAGCAGACGATGTCTCTAAGCCAAAATGGGAATGGTCGCCTCAAGAAGTGAGCCCTGATTTGATTTCACGTGTCAANAAAGGGGTCAGTGATAACCTCAATGAAGCTTACCAAATAANTAATAAATCAGAGAGGTCAGAAAAAATCGCTCAGCTTAAAGCTGCGATCTGCAAAGAGATTGTTGATGAGAATGAGTTCTCTGAAGACGATGTTAAGGCTCAGTTTAAAAAGTTAGAAAAAGAAATTGTGCGCGGTCGAATTCTAGATGGTAATCCAAGAATTGATGGGAGAGACTCTAAATCAGTCAGAGGTATTAATGTGTCAGTTGGAATGTTGCCGAGAGTTCATGGTTCTGCGATCTTTACAAGAGGAGAGACNCAAGCACTTGTGACAGCAACACTTGCCTCAACCAGAGACTCCCAAATAATAGATGCCCTTGAAGGAAAGAAAGAAGATCCTTTTATGCTCCACTATAACTTTCCGCCATTTTCTGTCGGCGAGTGCGGAAGAGTAGGTTTTACATCAAGGAGAGAAATAGGACATGGCAGACTTGCTCGCAGAGGCGTGAGTGCAGTTCTTCCGACTGTTGATGATTTTCCATACGCAATAAGAGTTGTTTCAGAAATTACTGAGTCCAACGGATCAAGCTCAATGGCATCAGTATGCGGAGCTAGTCTTGCGCTTATGGATGCGGGAGTTCCTCTAAAGGCNCCGGTNGCNGGAATCGCAATGGGTTTAGTCAAGGAAGCTGAAAAGTTTGCTGTTCTGACAGATATATTGGGTGATGAAGATCATTTAGGTGATATGGATTTTAAAGTGGCTGGAACAGCTGATGGTGTTACTGCTCTTCAGATGGATATTAAAATAGAGGGAATTACTGAAGAAATTATGGAAATTGCACTCGACCAAGCTTTGGCTGCGAGATTAAGCATCTTGTCTGATATGAATAAAGTATTGTCCTCGGGACGGGAAGAAATTGCAGAAAGCGCTCCTAGACTGCAAAAAATGCAGATTGATTCTGACAAGATTAGAGATGTTATTGGGAAAGGTGGCGCCACCATAAGGGGTCTCTGTGATGAGCATAACTCTACGATTGATATATCTGATGACGGTGTTGTTCAAATATACTCGGAAGATCAAGAAAGCTTAGCCAACGCTGTGGANGCTATAAAAGCAATCGTTGCTGATCCGGAGCCTGGTATGATTTATGATGGTAAAGTAGTAAGAATTGTGGATTTTGGTGCTTTTGTTAACTTTATGCCAGGTACAGATGGCCTAGTACATATTTCTCAAATTGCACAAGANAGAGTAGAAAAAGTTACGGATTATNTAACCGAAGGTCAAGATGTTAAAGTTAAAGTTATAGAGATTGACAATAGGGGTNGAGTAAAGCTATCTATAAAAGAAGCGCAATCTGAGAAGAAAGAGGACAGTGGAGACGACAAATCTCCAGATAAAAAAGACTAAAGCTACAGNTTGATATTGCTTTGGTGTGAACTTTNGTTATCAGGTAATTGTGCAAGTGCAATAAGTTCTGCGGCGTGTAACCGGGTTTTCTCGGTTACTACTGCCCCTCCCAATATCCTTGCAATTTCATTGACTTTCTCGCTGTCGGATAACGTTTTTATGTCAGATTTNTAACCACTTGATGATCTATCCTTTGTCACTTTCATGTGATGATGAGCATGCGCAGCAACTTGTGCTTGATGCGTGATAGTTAAAACCTGGCTTTTTTCTCCGAGCTTTTTAAGTAAGGTCCCAACTATATCCGAAGTTTTGCCACTAACGCCTACATCAACCTCATCAAAAAGGGTAGTTGGTATTGCAACTTTTCCGGAAGCCGCCACCTGGATTGCCAGGCTAATTCGGGAAAGCTCGCCGCCCGAGACGATTTTATTTAAAGGTTTATAAGGATTTTGTGGACTCGTTTTGATAAGCAAATTCACAGTGTCTTGTCCTTTCGGATGAANGACTTCACCACTGCGCTGCGTTACTTGGACCTTTANTGAGCAGTAACTCATATCAAGATTTTGCANTTGCTGGTTTATTAGCTCTCCAAATTTGGCGGCAGAAGTGTCTCTTAGAATGGTGAGTTCACCCGAGTATTTTTTATATTGCTCGACACATTCAAGTAATTCAGATTTTATTTTATTGATAATTTCATTTCTTTTGGATAGTTGATTTAGCTCACTTATTAATTCTTTTTTTAAAAGATCTANGTCCAAGTATGATCTTTTGTATTTTCTTCCAAGTTGAAACAANCTTTTTAGCTCTCCATCTATGGTTTCAAATTTTTTTGGATCTGTTTCGATTTTAGAGCTGACTGAGTAAACTTCCGAAAGACCTTCATCTAAATGAATTAGGGCATTTTTGAACAANTCCTCNGCTGATTGAAGAGAAGAAGGTTTAACTTTTAGGTTATTTAAAATTGATATTGCTTTTACTAGNTTCTGTCTTACCGTTGTATCCTCTGACTTATCGCATAAGTCTATAACATCGTTTATCTCATTAATGATTTCCTCNGTATTCGAGAGCAAGGAGTGTTGCTCTTCTAATGATTTAATCTTCTTCTCAGACAACTCATATTGATTAAGTTCTCCAATAGAAGAATTTAATTCTTGAATCCGCTCTTCTGAGCTTCCTTCAGATGATTCAAGGCGAAGTATCTCATCATTGAGCCCTTTCCAAACTTCGTATAGATTAAAAATCTTTTCACCTAAGGGAGCAGCATTTGCAAACTCATCTAGCAGTACTTGATGCGTNTCACTGCGAAGGAGTGACTGATGTTCGTGTTGGTTATGTATGTCTACAAGCATTTTACCAAGGTCTTGAAGTTGACCCATAGTCGCTACATTTCCATTAATGTATCCCTTTGATCGACCTTGANTGTTATAAAGTCTTCTCAATAGGCATTCNCCTTCGGCATAAAAATCATTTTTTTCAAGCCAATNTTTNGTAGAATCATGATTTCCAANATCAAAATGAACCGAAACTTCCATTTGGTTACAGCCATGTCTTATCATATTGGCGTCAGCTCTGCCACCTAATACTAACGATACAGCGCCAAGAATTAGGGATTTCCCGGCTCCAGTCTCGCCTGTAATTGCAGTTGTTCCAGATGAGAAATCAANCTCTAGAAACTCTGCAGTGATGTAATTTTTAATTGTGAGTGTTAAAAGCAAGTTGATCTCGATGATTTATTAAAAGAAAAAATATTTTACGGCTATTTTGGTTGAAAACTAAAACTAAGTCCCCATTTATTTTAATAAGAAATGTCGTTGTTTGAAACAATTTCATAGTGAGAGGAATCCAGAGATGTCAAAAAAGGATAATCAAAAGTCCGATAAATCAAAAGAGTCTACTGAATCGACTGAGGAGAATGATAAAGGCTCTGTAGTCGATGAACGTGCTTGTGAATCAGATGATATCGAGAAATTAAAAACGGAGCGTGATGAAAATAATGATCAACTACTTAGGATGCAGGCAGAGCTTCAGAATATGAGAAGGCGNTCAGAGCGAGATATAGAGAATGCTCATAAGTTTGCATTGGAAAAATTTTCAAACGAGTTAGTGCCTGTTCTCGATGATGTAGAGCGAGCATTTGCGGCCACCGATGCATCTGATGAGAGTCAAATGGCTTTGAGGGAAGGGTTAGAGTTGACTATTAAAAATTTTATTGGGGTTTTTAAAAAATTCAATATTGAATGTGTAGATCCGAAAGGAGAGCCGTTTGACGCTGAACTTCATCAGGCTGTTAGTATGCAAGTTAATGAGGATGTCGAGCCGGGTACTGTNCTGGACGTGTTTCAAAAGGGTTACACCCTCAATCATAGATTGCTCAGACCAGCTATGGTTGTTGTTTCAAAATCNTGAATTTATGAATGACGGGCTTGAATTTTATGAATTCATACCCACATATAAATTATCAGAATTTAAAAGATAGGCTTCGTGCAATTGTTCACGGCGCAGATATAACGGAGATATGAAAATGGGAAAAATAATTGGAATCGATCTAGGAACTACCAATTCTTGTGTAGCAGTTTTGGAAGGAGATAAACCCAAGGTTATCGAGAATGCTGAAGGAGCTAGAACAACACCCTCGATAGTAGCGTTCGCCGATGAGGGTGAAATCCTAGTAGGTCAGTCTGCTAAAAGGCAGGCGGTNACAAATCCAGAAAATACAGTNTATGCGGTGAAAAGGCTCATTGGTCGTCGTTTTGAAGATGACGTGGTAAAAAAAGATATGGAAATGGTTCCATATAAGATTGTCAAAGCAAAAAATGGCGATGCTTGGGTAGAAATAAAAGGTGAAAGCAAGGCTGCACCTCAAATATCCGCAGAGATTTTAAAGAAAATGAAGAAGACTGCGGAGGATTATATAGGGGAGGCGGTTAGCGAAGCGGTTATTACAGTGCCTGCATATTTTAATGATTCGCAGCGTCAGGCTACTAAGGATGCGGGGAAAATTGCCGGTTTGGACGTCAAAAGGATTATTAATGAACCCACTGCAGCAGCATTGGCTTATGGAATGGACAAGTCGAGTGGAGACAAGGTTGTTGCGGTTTATGATCTTGGTGGAGGCACCTTCGACATATCAGTNATAGAAATAGCGGACGTTGACGGCGAGAAGCAGTTTGAGGTTTTAGCTACTAACGGAGATACTTTTCTGGGCGGAGAAGATTTTGATATGCGCTTAATTGATTATCTTTCATCTGAGTTCAAAAAGGACAGTGGAATTGATTTAAGTAATGACCCACTTGCAATGCAGAGATTAAAGGAAGCTGCGGAGAAATCAAAGATTGAGCTTTCCTCAAGCCAGCAAACTGAAGTAAATCTGCCATATATAACCGCTGATGCGTCTGGTCCAAAGCATTTGGTTGTAAAACTTACTCGCGCAAAACTTGAATCACTGGTTGAAGAGCTCATTGATAGATCTCTAAGCCCCTTGAGAGTTGCATTAGATGACGCTGGAAAGTCGACTGAAGAGATTGATGAGGTAATCCTTGTCGGCGGACAAACAAGGATGCCAATGGTTCAAGAGAAAGTTACCGAGTTTTTTGGTAAAGAGCCCAGAAAGGACGTGAATCCAGATGAGGCGGTAGCTGTCGGAGCAGGCTTACAGGGAGCGGTTTTGGCTGGAGATGTGACTGATGTTTTATTGCTTGATGTCACTCCACTAAGCTTAGGTATTGAAACGATGGGTGGCGTTGCAACTCCTGTTATTGAGAAAAATACGACAATTCCAACCAAAAAGTCACAGATATTTTCAACAGCGGATGATAATCAAACAGCGGTTACTATTCATGTTGTTCAGGGTGAAAGAAAGCAGGCGACTCAGAATAAATCGCTTGGCAGATTTGATTTAGCAGATATACCTCCAGCACCCAGGGGGATGCCTCAAATAGAGGTAACTTTTGACATAGATGCCAACGGTATCCTTAATGTTGGAGCAAAAGATAAAGCTACGGGTAAAGAGCAATCGATTATCATTAAGGCATCCTCAGGTCTGTCCGAAGATGAAATCGATGCAATGGTTAAAGATGCGGAAGCCAACGCAGCAGAGGACAAGAAGTTTGAGGATCTTGTGCAAGCTAGGAATACTGCGGATGGACTCGCTCATGCGACTAAAAAAACTTTAGAGGAAGCGGGCGATAAGGCGACAGATGAAGAGAAGGCGGCTATTGAAAAAGCAATAAAAGAAGTTGAGGAAGCGGTAAAAGGGGACGATAAAGAAAAGATAGATGAAGCAGTCAAGGCTTTATCCGAAGCCTCTGGAGGCTTGGCTCAGAAGATGTATGCAGAACAGGCTGCTGAAGCCCAAAATAGTCCTAACGATGAGGCACCTCAGAATGACGATGCAATGGATGCCGAGTTTGAGGAAGTCAAAGATGAAGAGAAGAGCAAATAGGTGAATCAAACTAATATCACGGATAGTGATTGATCTAGAGAGCTTTTAATTGACCTTGTAGGTATAAGAAAAAAGTGCGCCAAAGCATGATGCGGCTAGTATGGCCCTCACATCATGCCTAAATATTAAGCTAGGAACATTTTAGGATGTCTAAAAGGGATTATTACGAAGTTCTTGGGGTAGAAAAAGGTTCTGCTGATCAAGATATAAAGAAAGCGTTTCGACGAACCGCCATGAAGTATCATCCTGATAGAAATCCAGATGATAAGAATGCAGATGAGAAATTTAAAGAAGCTCAAGAAGCTTACGAAGTTCTAGGAGATCCTGAGAAAAAAGCAGCTTATGATCGTTTTGGACATGCAGGTGTCAATCAACAAAGCGGAGGTGCTGGCGGTGCGGGATTTAGTGATATTTTTGGCGATGTCTTCGGAGATATATTTGGAGGAGGTCGAACACGAAGTGGTCCTGCGAGGGGATCTGACCTAGGCTATGAATTGCAGCTCAGTTTAGAAGATGCAGTCAAAGGTAAGACAGTGAAAATAGATGTACCTACCATGACTAGTTGTTCTCCATGCGGTGGTTCAGGAGCAANAAAAGGGTCTTCACCGACTACTTGTAAGACTTGCGATGGCGTGGGCCAAGTCAGAATGTCTCAGGGATTTTTCTCGGTACAGCAGACGTGCCCTAAGTGTTCTGGCAAGGGTAAAGTGATCTCTAATCCTTGTGGTAGTTGTCATGGTCANGGACGCATTGAGGAAACTAAGACTTTGTCNGTCAAAATTCCAGCAGGCGTTGACACTGGAGACCGGATTCGTTTGTCGGGCAAAGGTGAGGCGGGTCCGCAAGGTGGCCCTCCCGGTGATTTATTTGTTCAGATGAATGTTCAACCACATGATATTTTTATAAGAGATGGTAGTAATCTGCATTGTGAAGTTCCAATCAGTTTTGCAAAAGCAGCGCTTGGTGGCGAACTAGAGGTCCCAACTTTGTCTGGAAAAGTTAAATTAAAAATTCCCTCCGAGACACAAAGCGGTAAATTATTTCGACTGAGGGGTAAAGGTGTAGCGCCGGTTAGGGGAGGTTCTCAGGGGGATCTTTTGTGTAAGATAGTTATCGAAACACCTGTCAATTTGAGCGTTGCGCAGCAGAAAATGTTAGAGGAATTTGAGGCTAGTATGGAGGGAAGGAGCAAGCACTCGCCTAGAAGCAATAATTGGTTTGATGGAGTTAAGAAGTTCTTTGATAATATGACCAGTTAGAAGGAAGTTCTAAAATCATTTTAGGGGTAAATTTTGATAAAAGTACTGGTTTTTGGTGCAACTGGAAGAATGGGTCTGGAAGTTATCAAAGCTATTTCTGATTCTAAAACTTTCAAGCTCGTTACAGCGATTGGCAGTCCCCACAGTAAATATATTGCGCATGACACAGGAATCTTAAGTTGTGGACGAGCAAACAATGTCCTTGTTTCTACTTCTCTAAATGGTATCTTAGAAGATGTTGATGTAGCGATTGATTTTAGTAGCCCAGATTCATCGATTGATTGCCTTCGTTATTGCGCTGAAAAAGCTATAAGGTTTATTTCTGGTACAACCGGTTTTCAAGATCATCATCATAAAGAGATACAAATTTTATCTAAAAAAACCGCTGTATGTATCGCATCTAACTTCTCCCAAGGAATCGCTTTAATGTCAATGCTTGTGGAAATGGCGTCAAAAACAATTGGGCACGACACGCAAATATTGATTAATGAAACTCACCATAAAGATAAAGTAGACGCGCCATCTGGGACAGCTATCGATTTAGCGGCCTCGATTCATAAAAGATATAAAAATAACAATGCGGATAAAGAAGTTAGGTTTTCGTCAACACGTTCTGGCAGTGATATAGGGTCACATAAGGTCAGTTTCATATCTAAGAACGAGAGTATATTCTTAAACCATGAAGTAACTGATCGAGCTGTATTCTCTTCTGGTGCACTAATGGCCGCAAAATGGATAATCGAAAAGGATCATGGAATTTTTAGTATGAGAGATGTGCTATCTCTATCTTGAAGAAAATATTTNCGTCAGTGATAGACAAAATCCATAAGGTTACCTATACTTTCTTCTCAAATCCCGACTGCTAGATTTAAACAAATTTTTGGCAGATCGAGGCAAAAAAAGTGAAATTAATTATTCACTTACAAAAGGTTCGATTACAAAGAGCTGAGACACCAACTAAGAATTGNGTGGGNNGNNTTGCGTGNAAAAGTNTNAANNTGATTCGGAGGTTTCTTGANAANATGTGGNGATAATAGNGCNATNNTAGNTTTNGCGGATGGNACAATTTTNTCNGGNAGATCAATNGGGGCNGNNGGTATNTCCGTCGGTGANGTNGTATTTAANACNGCNATTACNGGTTATCAAGAGATTCTCACTGACCCATCATATGCGAAACAGATTGTNACATTAACNCATCCACATGTNGGAAATGTTGGAACCAATTNAGATGATGAAGAATCCANCAAAATATGGTCAGCAGGGCTANTCATTCGTGATTTGCCCTCATTNGCTTCAAACTATCGGAGCACTCTCCCACTTGATCAGTACTTGNTAAACAATGGCATTGTTGGNATTGCAGATATNGATACTAGNAAGTTAACNAGACTTATCCGTGAAAAAGGATGTCAAAGTGGTTGCATAATGGCGGGTGAGATAAATCACGANANTGCTCTTAAGCAAGCTCAAAGTTTTAGNGGATTAAAAGGCTTAGATCTTGCTCAGGAGGTAACAACACATGAAATCTATGCTTGGGACAAGCCAAGTTGGGCATATAAAAATCAATCACCAAATGTTAAAAAATATTCTCACCGTTTTAAAGTCGTGGCTTATGACTATGGNGTAAAAAAGAATATTCTCAGAATGCTCGCCGACCGAAATTGTGAGCTGATAATTGTTCCGGCGAAAACAGAGGCATCAAAGGTTCTTGAGATGAAGCCCGATGGAATTTTTTTATCGAATGGACCTGGAGATCCGGAACCATGTGATTATGCGATTCAAGCGATCACCGAGCTTCTTGATAAAAATGTGCCGATTTTTGGTATATGTTTGGGACATCAATTACTTGCTTTGGCATCTGGTGCTAAGACAGAGAAAATGAAGTTTGGTCACCATGGNGCGAATCATCCAGTCGAATCATTGAAGGATAATGTTGTAGTAATAACGAGCCAAAATCACGGCTTTGCAGTTGATGAAAAGAGCTTATCTGAAAATCTTGCGATTACGCATAGATCACTTTTTGATGGTTCAATTCAAGGCATCCATCGAGTAGATAAAGATGCTTTTAGTTTTCAAGGTCATCCTGANGCAAGTCCTGGCCCGCATGATGCTGCTCCATTATTTGATCATTTCATTGATCTTATGAAGTCACGGTTAATGGAGTCTTGAATGCCTAAACGAACTGATATTAAAAGTGTTTTGATTTTGGGAGCGG
Organism: Porticoccaceae bacterium; assembly: GCA_002710745.1. Taxonomy (GTDB): domain Bacteria; phylum Pseudomonadota; class Gammaproteobacteria; order Pseudomonadales; family Porticoccaceae; genus AAA300-D14. Next base: position 2,908 of record PALW01000012.1, on the reverse strand, counting down.
GTCCAATTGTGATCGGACAAGCATGTGAATTTGACTATTCAGGGGCTCAAGCCTGTAAAGCTTTGCGAGAGGAAGGCTATAAAGTGATTCTGGTTAACTCTAATCCAGCTACGATCATGACGGATCCATCNATGGCAGATGTTACTTATATCGAGCCGGTAGAATGGAGAACGGTAGAAAAAATCATAGAAAAAGAAAGGCCTGATGTTTTGCTTCCAACTATGGGTGGTCAGACCGCACTAAATTGCGCACTTGATCTCAACAAGCATGGCGTTTTATCGAAATATTCAGTCGAAATGATTGGGGCGGATGCGGATGCTATCGATAAAGCCGAAGACAGGGAAAGATTTGATAAGGCGATGAAGAATATCGGACTTTCTACACCTAATTCTGGAATTGCTCACAATATGGAGCAAGCAAATAATGTTGCTNCTAAATTTGGTTTTCCATGCATNATTAGACCGTCATTTACNATGGGTGGTTCGGGAGGAGGTATNGCCTATAACAAGGAAGAATTTGAAACAATTTGCAATCGAGGNTTTGATNTNTCNCCNACCNATGAATTACTAATTGATGANTCNCTTATTGGTTGGAAAGAATTTGAAATGGAGGTGATTCGAGATAANAANGACAATTGCATNATNGTNTGNTCTATTGAAAATCTTGATCCTATGGGNATACATACTGGTGACTCGATAACCGTNGCGCCNGCNCAAACACTAACAGATAAAGAATATCAAGTNATGCGNAACGCNTCTTTAAAGGTTTTNAGGGAAATTGGTGTTGAAACTGGCGGCTCAAATGTTCAATTTGCTGTCAATCCAGAGACCGGAAGACTGGTGGTGATTGAAATGAATCCGCGAGTTTCAAGATCCTCCGCGCTTGCTTCAAAGGCGACAGGATTTCCAATAGCAAGAGTGGCTGCCAAACTAGCTGTTGGGTTTACACTTGATGAGTTGAAAAATGAAATTACGGGAGGTGCAACCCCAGCTTCTTTCGAACCAAGCATAGACTACATTGTCACTAAAATACCAAGATTTGCTTTTGAAAAGTTTACAGAAGCGGACCAAGTTCTTACTACTCAAATGAAGTCAGTGGGAGAGGTAATGGCGATAGGGAGGACTTTTCAAGAATCGATGCAAAAAGCACTTCGTGGTCTCGAAATCGGGACCTCAGGTTTTGATCCTGTGTTAATAGATAGTGATTCTGATCTTTTAAAAGAAGTGAAAATTAACTTGGTAGAACCTGGTCCAAATAGAATTTGGTATGTTGCGGAAGCGTTTCGATTGAATATGACGCTTGATCAAATTTACGAGATAACAAAAATCGACCGATGGTTTTTGAGTCAAATCGAGGATCTTATCGCTGAAGAAGATGCGCTGAGTAAATTGAAATTAGAGAATATAGAACACGAATCTATTTTGCGGCTCAAGAGAAAAGGTTTTTCGGATCTTCGAATGGCCGCTCTTCTTAATTGTGCTGAAGCAGATGTGAGAGAGAAACGTTATGAGTTCAACGTTCGCCCTGTTTATAAGAGGGTGGATACCTGTGCTGCTGAATTCTCTACGGAAACTGCGTACATGTATTCTACTTATGAAGAAGAGTGCGAAGCGAGGCCAAGTAATCGCGATAAAATATTAGTGCTTGGAGGCGGCCCTAATCGGATTGGTCAAGGGATAGAGTTTGATTATTGTTGTGTGCATGCAGCGTTGGCCATGAGGGAAGATGGGTATGAAACTATTATGGTCAACTGTAATCCTGAAACTGTTTCTACTGATTATGACACCTCTGACCGCCTCTTTTTTGAGCCAGTTACTCTCGAAGATGTTCTTGAAATAGTATCGGTGGAAAAACCAAAAGGCGTGATTGTGCAATTTGGTGGGCAAACACCATTAAAACTTGCAAAAGAACTTGAGGCATATGGTGTTCCAATTATAGGGACAACGCCCGATGCGATTGATCGAGCAGAGGATCGAGAACGTTTCCAGAAGATGATAGAAAAACTGGGTCTTCTTCAGCCCATGAACGCAACCGCGAGAACAGTAGAAGAGGCAGTTGAATTATCTCATGGTATTGGTTATCCAATGGTTGTTAGACCCTCTTATGTACTTGGAGGTCGGGCAATGGAAATAGTTTATTCCGAAAGTGAGTTGCGCCACTACATGAAAAATGCTGTACAAGTATCTGATGAGTCTCCGGTCTTATTAGACTTCTTTTTACCCAATGCCATCGAGGTTGATGTAGATGCTATATGTGACGGTAAAGAAGTTACGATAGGTGGGATCATGCAACATATTGAACAGGCGGGCATCCATTCTGGTGATTCGGCGTGCTCACTGCCACCCTATAGTCTGAGTCAATCTGTTCAAAAAGAGATGAAGAACATTTGTAAAAAGATGGCTTTAGAACTTGGCGTAAGAGGATTAATGAATGTTCAGCTGGCACTCCAAGATGACAAAATCTACGTAATTGAGGTAAATCCTAGGGCTTCGAGAACAGTTCCTTTCGTTTCAAAATGCATCGGTTTGTCTCTTGCGAAAGTAGCAGCTAGATGCATGGTAGGGCAGAGTTTGTTGGATCAAAAATTTGTTTTAGAAATAACACCAAAACATTTTAGTGTTAAGGAAGCTGTATTCCCGTTTAATAAATTTCCTGGTATTGATCCTATTCTAGGTCCCGAGATGAAGTCCACTGGTGAAGTCATGGGTGTGGGTGAAACGTTTGGAGAAGCCTATGGAAAGGCAGAGCTTGGCGCCAACGATGAAATACCTGATGGTGGTCGTGCTTTCATTAGTGTTCGAGACCGCGACAAAAATGAAGTCGGATATTTGGCAAAAAATTTATTGAGTTTGGGGTTTGAATTAGTTGCAACCAAGGGCACAGCAGAGATAATTAGGAAAGAGGGTCG